>CAJPUK010000037.1 GCA_905373785.1 uncultured Johnsonella sp.
GATATATAGCGGAAATAATAAAAACCACGTATATAGCATATATAACATAGATGTGTCCTGACTTAAAATCCGATATATAAAACCTTGAATTAATAAACTCGGTATCTATATCGGAAGATCTTGCCTTCCCGATTCGCTGCAATATAAAAAATATATAAGCAAGAAAACAGTGGCATAATAAGATCTGTTACTTATTACAGTAGCGTCCCTGTGTGGGATTTTCACCCAACTTCCTATGCGAAAGCATAAAATCTATGTATATTGAGAAGAATATTAGCATAAGACGGTAGTAAAAGCAAGAATACTTAATAAACAAATTTTAAGGTCTTTTCTATAAAAAATTCATCATATTCACACAAATTTTATGTTTTAAGTAAAAAAACTGCTGTACTGATTAAAGAACATAATTAATACAACAGTTTTTCTATGAATATAGTTTATAAAATTACAAAACTTATAATTACCACCTTGTAGTGTCCTCGGTTTGATTAAAGTGGGCAACGGATTGATTGCCGACCTTGTCACTTACATGTACATCCAAACTTCCGAATTTGTCAAGATTGAAGGTTGCCTCATTGTTCGCCTCATTAACATTAAGAGGATCAACTCTTAAACCGTTTGGAGTAGTGGCATATATTGAAGATATGTCGATACCTGACTGGCTGTCTTCAAAAGAAACCAAAACCTCGGAATTTTTTCCGACCTGTGTAACTTCACCTTGAATTACCGGAGGTTCTTCATCTATTGAGCCTACATTTTCATAGGCAGCATCACTCATACCGTTAAGTCCGTAAACTACAGCGGATATTCCGCCGTTTTTATCCAAAGTTGCGGTATAGATTATGGAAGTGCCTGTTTCTTCTTTGTTAAGTTCCAAAGGTTTGTTGTTAAAAAGTACCTCAAGATTTTTTATGGGGTAGAATTTATTAAGTTTTATGGTTAATGCTACATTCTTAAAATTATGTTCATCGACAACTTCCAAATCAATATTCGGTCTGGAGGTGGCAAGGAAGAAGATAATTAAGTTAATAATTACAAAAGGTATCCCATAGAAAAGTAAGAAATTACCTATTGAAATCCTTCCTCCGTTTTGCCTTTGTTGTCTTGAATTTGAACTTCTGGAATATTGTGCCATATAAAATCCTTTCTGATATAAGCGGAATAGGGGCTCTAAAACAATACACAGCCCTTGCTTGCTACATTTTACAACATAAAGAACAAAATATCAATTCCGGCATTCATCTTCATTCAATTTATAAATAAAATTTAAGTTACAGTTAAGGCAGTTTAGATATATATGTATAATATACCAAATGAAAGCTTGCTTTCAGGCGTATATTATACATATATATCTAACAGGCTACTGCCGGCATTCATCTTCGTCTAATTTATGGATAAAAATTAAACATTTTCAGTTTTTATGACGAAGATGAATGACCTGCCTGAGCTGTAACAAAATTAAACATTTTCAGTTTTTTTGACGAAGATAAATAACCTCGCTAAACTGTAACTCATTAGTGAACCAAGTTGCCCAAAATACCGAAAGAGATAAGCATCATAATTATACTTGCCATAAATACTCCCACGGTTATAGCTGCAAGAGCTTTTTTCCTGTCCATATTGAGCATGGCTGCAACCAATGCCCCTGTCCATGCTCCGGTTCCCGGCAGCGGTATTCCTACAAATATTACCAAGCCCCAAAATCCGTACCTTTCTATAGAACCTTTATTCTTATCAACTTTTTTATATATCCAATTAGCAAATTTCTTAAATAAGCCTATCCTGCTGTTTTGCATTTTAGAAATAACGGTTTCAATCAAATATATGATGAAGGGAATAGGTAACAGGTTGGCTACTATAGAAATAACATAACTTTCCCAAGGCGGAAGCCCTAAAAGAGTGGCGGCTATAAGTCCTCCCCTAAGTTCAAGTATAGGCATAAGTGATATAACAAATACTATACACTGCTTTCCTAAGGGTAGGGCTAAAAGACCGGATAATGCCCCGATAATAGACTGTGCCAGTTTTTCTGCCATATATTACACCTCTTTATCCTTGGAAATATTCTCTATACTCAGCACTTTTTGCACCGCCTCATATAAATTCTTTGCTGTGTAGTCAGGCTTTGCATCGTATTTGTTGTCTTTGCCGGCTAACCCCGTCATTACCAGAACGGACTTAAGCCCTGCCCTTTTGGCAAGCTCTATATCCATACTGCTGTCTCCTATCATATAAGAAGAAGCTAAGTCTATATTGAATTTATCCTTGGCAAGCTCTATCATGCCGGTTTTGGGCTTTCTACATTCACAATCTATCTTATATAGAGGATTCTCTTCTGGATAACCTTTATCGGGATGGTGAGGGCAGTAAAAAATGTCATCTAAAAATACGCCTTCCTTACCAAGAAGTGTTTTTAACTTTTTGTGAATATAATCTATATCGCCGATATCACATAAACCTCTGGCAACAGCCGGCTGATTGGTAATAACTATTGCCAGCAAACCTGAAGAATTAATCGCTCGTATCGCCTCTATGACACCGTCTTCAAGCAATAGATCCTCCGCCTTATATATAAAGTCATTTAATTTATTTATAGTGCCGTCTCTGTCAAGGAATATGGCTGATTGCTTATTGGAAAGATTCTTTCTTGAAATCAAGCCGGCATCAAGCTCGGCAACAGCTTTCTCAATCCTGTCCACAGTACCGACATCTTTTACATATTCAGGAGACTTATAAGCATATATTGCCTCACCGGACGTTGCCATAGCGGCAAGTATGTCTTTTTCAAAGTCGGTTTTGACCGCCTCGCTTACTTTGTCGCATACAGTTTTATCAAGTATGTAGATACCGGCATTGACCATATTATCATACCAATAGTCTCTTTTATTATTTTTTGAGTCAAAGCAAACAACCCTCTCATCTGCGTCGGTCTCAACCAGATCGGAGTCATAGGGGTGAGCATTGGGATGGGCAAATAAAGTAACTTTGGCTTTTTTTGCCTTATGGAAGGCTTCCATCTTATCTATATCTATGTCAAAGAAGATATCACCGAATACCAGTAAAAAGTACTCATCACTGAGCTTATCCTTTAAATAGTAAAAAGCACCTGCTGTACCGAGGGGTTTTTCTTCGAGAATATAGTCTATATTAACACCGAATTTTTCACCGTTTCCAAAATATTCCGTAATCTTTTCACCCAAATGCCCTATGATCATAGTGATATCAACTATGCCATATCTTTTAAGCTCTTCTATCTGCCATAAGAGTAAGGGCTTTTCTTTTATAGGTATCATAGGCTTTGGAATTTCACCCTTGGTTAAACTTTCAAGTCTGGTTCCTTTTCCGCCTGCCATTATGACTGCTTTCATAAAAATAATTCCTTTCTGTACACTCATATTGAATAATAGAATAAACTATAGCATATACACATACTCTAATCAATAAATACAGGGTAAAATAATATTTTTATATGCCAAATATATGAAAAGCACTTGTAAATATATAAAAATATGTTATCTTTAGTGTAGAAATTTAAATAAGAAATACATTGATAAACAAGGGGGGTATATACAATGAAGTTTTTTATTGATACTGCAAATTTGGAGGATATCAAAAAAGCCAATGATATGGGCGTGATTTGCGGTGTTACTACCAATCCGTCTCTGATTGCAAAAGAGGGAAGGGATTTTAATGAAGTTATAAAAGAAATTACGGCAATAGTGGACGGACCTATAAGCGGGGAAGTTAAAGCCACAACTGTAGATGCAGAAGGAATGATTGAGGAAGCAAGAGAAATTGCAAAAATTCACAAGAATATGGTGGTGAAAATTCCTATGACAGTTGAAGGATTAAAGGCTTGCAAGGTATTGAGCAAGGAGGGAATCAAGACCAATCTTACATTGGTATTCAGTGCCAATCAAGCTCTTCTTGCAGCCAGAGCGGGTGCCACCTATGTATCTCCGTTTTTAGGACGTTTGGATGATATAAGCACAAGAGGAGTTGACTTAATAGAGGAAATTGTGCAAATATTTAAAGCTGCAAGTTTAGACACACAAATAATATGTGCAAGTATACGTAATCCTATGCATGTAACTGATTGTGCACTTGCAGGGGCGGATATAGCGACCGTACCGTATAATGTTATTGAGCAAATGGTTAAACATCCGCTTACAGATATAGGAATAAAGAAATTCCAGGCGGATTATAAAGCGGTATTCGGTGAGTAGGATACTTAATTAAACTAAAAAAACTGTTACAAATGTAAAGTGAGGTTTGTAGATTTGTAGCAGTTTTTTGCATTGAAATAATGCTACCGCAATCCCACCGGCTTTAGACGGTGGGTTAAGGTAGTATAAGAAAAAACAATAGGGCAGGGACTGCCCGAATTAACGCCTGTGGAGATAGTAGGTTGCGAGGTCAGCGAAGCAGGAAGCCCATAGGCTTTAGACTATGGGCAGTTCACAAGCAACGGCTGATATTATTTTTAGAGTGACAGTATAAGAGTATTAAAGGAAAGGGCTTATAATGGAGGGCATTGACAGCAAACAAAGCAGTTTGGAAAGTGACAAGCGAAATACTTCTGTAGATATAATTAAAGGTCTTGGAATATTCTGTATGGTATTCGGACACAGCGGTTTCCCTTATATACATTTTGTATATTTATTTCATATGTCGATTTTTTTTATAGCTGCCGGATATTGTTATAAACAATCTAATTCCGATACAACCTCTTCCACTGTAAAGTTTATAAAAAGAAAGATAAGTACACTGTGGTTTCCCTTCGTTGTATGGAATGTGATATACAAAATGTTGCATAACTTCTTTATTGACATTAATATTTATACAAATAATCCGGAAATATTAATGTTCGGGCAATGCAACAGTGTAAGTTCATATATGACAATAAAGGAGATGGCAATAAATGCAGCCAAGTCGTTTTTATTTTACGGCGGAACGCAAATGGGCGGAGCACTTTGGTTTTTGAGGACATTAATGGAAGTGTCCGTTATGTATTGCTGTTTTGATCTGGTATTAAAAAAATTATTTGATAAAAAATACAGCCTGCTCCTACAAGGGCTGATTTCTATATTATTTTTGTCAATAGGATATCTGCTTAATGTAAATGAACTATATTTGTGGGGATTCGGAAGAACTATGACATCTTATTGCCTGTTCTATATGGGCTGTATTTGTAAGTCGAGTAAAATATTAAATAAAGAAAGAAAACTTATAACACATCTTATGTTGCTGCTGATAAGTTTTTTTATTCTTTGGGCCATGGACAGCAGATTGAGTATAAATCTTGATCGTAATTCTTATAATGATCCTTTTTCATTAATTGCAGCATCATTTATCGGATGGCAGTTTTTATATGAAATTGCGGAATTTATTAAAAGAATAGAAATAATTAAAAAGTTTTGGATAATGATCGGCAAGAATACCATGGCAATAGTGGTTTTACATTTTCTGTGTTTTAAAGTTGTAAGCTATATCAGGGTCATTGTAAAAGGTGAACCAAAGTTTATAGTAGCAGCTTTTCCGGTTGTGTATTCTGACGGTATCTGGTGGTTTGCATACTTGATGACCGGGGTATTATTACCTGTTTTACTTAATGTACTATGGGGAAAATTATTCAAGTATATCAATGAAAATATAGCATTTGGCAAAGTGCCTAATTAAGCATATATTCGTTGATATATGATTTTATATATGATAGAATGTTTGGATAGTTGCACAGCTGCGGCTTAGTATAAAAAGAGGTGATTATTGTGAAGATTTCAGTTGTTATGGCTGTATATAACGGAGAAAAATATATAGAAGAGCAATTGATGTCTATTTTATCACAAAGTATCATGCCTGATGAACTTATAATACAGGATGACGGCTCAAGCGACTCTACAACAGATAAAATTCAAAGTATCACAGAAAAAAGCGATGTCAGTGTAAAGCTTGTAAAAAACAAAGAAAATCTGGGTTTTTCAAAAAATTTTATAACTGCAATAAGTGCTGCATCGGGTGAATACATCTTCCTTTCCGATCAGGATGATATATGGAAAAAAGATCGGATAAAAAGAGCCCTGAGTGTTATGGAAGACAATAAGAATATATTGGCTTTGTCATCCGCTTTTGATTTGATTGATGAGGATGGAGTTGTAATAAAAAAAGCTAACAACAGCAAAAAACTTGTAAATATATCTCAAAAGGAGTTTATAAAACATCCTAAATTTCCGGGCATGGCTATGGTTTTTAAAAAGGAATTATGGGAGTATTTACAACATAGCGGGAAAGTTGATTGGGAGTCGGGTATTGCACATGACTGGGCTATTAATTATGTAGCTTTAAAAAAGCATGGAATGTATAAGCTGGAAGAATCCTTGATTTGTTACAGGCAGCACAGCTCTAATACCTTCGGAACTGCAATGGCAGGCGGCTTTAATCAAAAGGATAAGCGAATAAAGCTTATAAAAAGTCTTATGGATAATGCAAGAGGTATTAAAGCCGAGTCTCAAAGCGAAGAAAAGTTACTTGAAGGAATTGTAAGCTTTAATGAAAAAAGAATACATTTTTATGAGCATGACCGCTTACTGAGGCTGTTGCTGCATGAGTTTGCTCATATGAAGTATATATCGCTCAGGTCAATCATGGGTGATATATATACGAATTTGAGGGGAAGGAACAGATAAAGTTGGATATAGGAGTTGTATTGGTGACATACAATAGGGCAGAGAAATTAAAAAAAGCCCTTGAGTCATATGAAAAACAAAGGTTCAAACCTAAGTATATTTATGTGGTAAATAATAACAGTACGGATAGTACCGCTGATTATCTTAAGACCTGGGAAAGTGCCGATTCCGATATAGAGCATAAGGTTTTTTCTTTGGAAAAGAATATCGGCGGCAGCGGAGGCTTTCATTATGGACTGTCACTTGCCCAAGATACGGATATTGACTGGGTATGGCTTTCAGACGATGATGCATATCCCGATGAGTGCTGTTTGGAATATATGAAGAATTATATTCTTGCCGATAAAGAAAAAGATGTATCCGCAATATGCAGTTTGGTTTGGAGCGACGGTGATATTGATACATGGCATAGAAGAAGGTTTAATAAAAAATTCGGCATCATAAGGGAAGAAAGAATAGATAAAAGAGAGTATGAAGATAACTTTGAGCTTGATCTTCTTTCTTATGTAGGGGTACTTATAAAAAAAGAAAGTCTGTTGTCCGCAGGCTTGACAAGGGAAGAGTTTTTTATAGCCTATGATGACAGTGAACATAGTATAAGACTGAGAAAAGAAGGTAAGATAATTTGCATTCCCAAGGCAGTGGTAGTACATGATGCGGAGCCGGAAAGCCCTGCTGCGGTTTCATGGAAAAAATACTATGTTATCAGAAATAAAATATACAGTTACAGAAAGCATTTCGGATATATACAAAGTCATATTTTAGCATGGTATTACAGACTTAAGAATGCCGATAAAAAAGCTCTTAATGAAATGACTAAAAAAGCTGTTAAGGCGGCTTTTAAGGGGGAGTTGGGAGTGGATGACTTATATAAGCCGGGGTGGAAGTGAGTTTATGACGAAAAAAATAAAAGCCAGACTTAATACTTTTAACTACTATATCCCCTTATTATCGGAACTTATAATAAGAGATATAAAACTGAAGTATAGGAAAAGTTTTTTGGGATATTTGTGGAGTATACTGAGTCCTCTTATGACAATGTCCATCATGCTGATAGTATTTTCCAATATATTCAGATTTGATATAGAACATTATGCAGTGTATCTGATAATAGGGCAAATAGTATTTAATTATATTTCGGAATCAAGCAATATAGCAATGTGGTCAATTACCAGTAATGCAGCCCTGCTTAAAAAAACATATGTTCCAAAGTATATTTTTACTTTTTCTAAAATATGCAGTTCTTTTTTGAATATGATATTTACTTTGGGAGCGCTTTTGATAGTTTGCCTGTTAAGTCAAATAAGGATAAACATATATATGTTATTTATTCCCGTAATATTATTGCAGATTTATATATTCAGTATAGGATTGGGACTTTTTATTGCACAGGCTACGGTGTTTTTCAGAGATATAAAGTATATATATACAGCCTTTTTAACTGCCTGGATGTATGCCACTCCTATATTTTATCCTATAAAAAGCGCATCAATTCCGGTACAGGTATTTATAAGATACTTCAATCCGCTATATTCCTATATAACACAGTTTAGGCTTATAGTGCTGGAGGGCGTATTTCCTGATTATAAGTTAATTATATATGGATTTGTTGTTGCTTCGGTTTCAATGCTGTTAGGTTCCATATGCTTTATATACAATCAGGATAAATTCATCCTTTATATATAATATTGAAAAGGAACAAAAGAATGCAGCATACAGAGAAAATAATCGACTTAAAGGATGTTACGGTAAGATTTAACAAGGCATCGGAGAACATCAATAACTTAAAAGAGTATTTTGTTAAATTGGTAAAACGGGAACTTATGTTTGAAGAGTTCTTAGTATTACAAAATATAGATTTAGAAGTGAAGAAGGGAGAAGCATGGGGTATAGTGGGAACTAACGGCTCGGGCAAGTCGACCCTGCTTAAGCTGATATGTGGGATATTCAAACCATATAAGGGCAGTGTTCAAGTTGAGGGAAGGGTAGCACCTTTGATAGAGCTTGAGGCGGGTTTTGATGAGGACTTGACAGCCAGAGAAAATATATTTTTAAATGGAGCGATATTAGGTTATAACAGAAAGGATATGCAAAAGCACTTTGATGAGATCGTAGAGTTTTCGGGCTTGGGAGATTTTTTAGATATACCGATAAAAAACTATTCCTCAGGTATGGCGGCAAGACTCGGTTTTTCAATCGCAACCGCAGTAGACCCCGACATATTGATATGTGATGAGGTACTTGCTGTCGGAGACTATCTTTTTCAAAAAAAGTGTGAGAAAAAGATGAATGAGTTAAGAGATAAGGGTGCAACCCTGCTTTATGTCTCTCATGCCATAGAATCTGTTAAAGATGTGTGTGATCATGCACTGTGGTTAAGTGAGGGTAAGATTGTTATGAAAGGCAGTGTAGATACCGTTTGTGACAGCTATATGGAGCAAAGAAAATAATTATGAAGAAAGGCTGTATAAAACTACAGTAAGGTGATAGTAATGGTAATAACACAGACTCCTTTTAGAATGTCTTTTTTTGGAGGAGGCACGGATTTTAAGGAATTTTATGAAGAACACGGAGGAAGTGTAATATCCACTTCTTTTGATAAATATTGTTATGTAACGGTAAGACATTTACCGAGATTTTTTGATTATGCAAACCAAATTACATATAATGTAATAGAAAGAACCAACAGTGCGGACGAAATAGAGCATCCGGCTGTCAGAGAGGCAATGAAATACCTTGATATGCATGAACTTAGGGTTGTGTATGAGGCGGATCTGCCGGCAAGGTCGGGGCTTGGTACCAGCAGTTCTTTTGCGGTAGGTTTATTAAATGCTTTTTACGCACTTAAGGGAAAGTACGCCGATAAAAAGAAATTGGCAGATGATGCCATATATCTGGAAAGAGTACTTTGCAATGAAAGCGGAGGAATACAGGATCAAATAGCGGCCTCATTCGGCGGTTTTAACAGAATCGACTTTGATGCGGACGGATATAGGGTAAGACCGGTTATAATATCTAAAGAAAGAAAAGAGCAATTAAATAAAAACCTGATGCTCTTCTTTACAGGATTTTCAAGATTCTCAAGCGATATTGCCGATAATCAAAAGGCTGCTACAAAGGATAAGACGGCACAGCTTAATGAAATGAAGGAACTGGTTGATGAATCCGAAAAGATATTAACTTCAAAGACCGATCTTGCAGAGTTTGGAAAATTACTTGATTATACATGGAAGTTAAAAAGAGGAATTACCAAAGCCATATCCAACGACAGCATAGATGCTTTATACAAAAAAGCCATAGATGAAGGTGCTGTGGGCGGCAAGCTTCTCGGAGCCGGCGGCGGCGGATTTATGCTTTTTTATGTGGAAGAAGACAAGCAGGAAAAGGTAAAAGAGGCACTTAAACAATTATTGTATGTACCGTTTGAGTTTGAAACAGGCGGAACACGTATAATGTACTATAGACCTGAAGAGTTTGACTTGGACAGTGTAGTAAAAAGATAGGTAAAACAGGAGGTATAACTAATGAGCAAAGTAGCGTTAATTACAGGAATTACAGGTATGGTAGGTTCACATTTATGTGATTACTTACTGGAAAATACAGATTGGGAAGTTTACGGTGTGTGCAGATGGAGAAGTCCTATGGACAATGTTCAGCACTTGATAGACCGTGTAAATAAGAAGGACAGAGTATATTTTGAATATGCGGATCTAAATGACCAGGTTTCTTTGTTACATGTACTTAAAAAATGCAAGCCGGACTATATATTCCACCTTGCGGCACAAAGCTATCCTATGACAAGCTTTACAGCACCGATAGATACCATGAATACCAATATTTTGGGAACCTCAAGACTTTTGGAGTCGGTAAGGATTTTAATAGATGAGGATAAGGAGTATAAGCCTGTTATACATGTATGTGCTTCATCGGAAGTATTCGGTAAGATACCGGCAGATAAAAAACCGGAAGACGGCATAGATGAGGACTGCCCTTTCCATCCGGCATCACCTTATGCAATCTCCAAGGTAGGTACGGATCTTCTCGGAAGATATTATGCGGAAGCTTTCGGAATGACGGTTATGACAACACGTATGTTTACACATACCGGACCAAGAAGAGGCGATGTATTCCATGAGTCTACATTTGCCAAGCAAATAGCCATGATAGAGGCAGGACTTATCCCTCCTGTAGTAAAGGTAGGTAACTTAAAGTCTCTCAGAACTTATGCGGATGTAAGAGATGCGGTAAAGGCATACTATATACTTGTAACACATAATCCTATAGCAGGAGAGTACTATAATATAGGCGGTACATATACCTGTGAAGTGGAGGATACATTAAATGCATTGATCAATATGTCAACAATGAAGGATCAGATAAAGGTTGAGGTGGATCCCGAGCGTTTAAGACCTATAGATGCGGATCTGCAAGTTCCGAATTGCAGTAAGTTTACAAAGCATACAGGTTGGAAGCCTGAGATAAGTTTTGAAAAGACTATGTCGGATCTTCTTAACTATTGGAGAGACAGAGTTAAGAACGGTACTGAATTCTTAACCAGATAAACGGAGGGCAAAAACATGAAAATAGCAGTATTGGGGGCAGGAGTTTCCGGACTTACGGCAGCAAGACTACTGAAAGATAAGGGGCATGAAGTAACCGTATACGAGAAAGAGTCAACTCCGGGAGGACTTGCAAGAACCAGGTATACGCAAGGTTATCTTTATGATCCTCATGGCGGTCATATATTCAACTCAAAGCATCCTGAGGTTGTAGACTGGGTATTCTCGGTACTTCCGAAGGAGAAGTGGCAGTTTACCGAAAGAAATGCAAAGGTATTTTTTAACGGCACCTATGTGTCATATCCTTTTGAGTTATCCTTATGCGAGCTTGATATAGATGATGCGGTAGAATGTGTACATGACTTTATATTATCCAAAGAAGGTCCGGAGCCTACTAATTTCAGAGACTGGCTTACATGGAATTTCGGTAAGGCAATAGCGGATGCTTATATGATACCGTATAATGAAAAGATATGGGCATATCCGCTTGAAGATATGGAAACGGAGTGGATGCAGGGGAAAATGCCGCTACCGACCAAAAAAGAAATGATAAAGTCAATGTTGCTTAAAAATCCAAAAGAACGGAAGATGCCGCACTCTACCTTCTACTATCCTATAGACGGTGGAATACAGAGTATGGTCAATGCCATAGCACAAGGCTTAACAATAAAGTATGATGCGCCGATAAGCAGCATAGAAAAGAGTGATAAGGGTTGGAGAATCAACGGTGAAGGCGAATTCGACAGAGTAATATCAACAATACCTCTACCTGAACTTCCTCAAGTTATGGAACTTCCTGAAAATATATGTGCTCATATTAAGGATCTGAAATTCAACAGCTTGACTACCATGCTCTTTAGCTGTCCTAAGACGGATATAACCTGGTTATATGTACCGTCTCACGATTATCGTTCACACAGAGTAGGCTATCAAAGTACACTTACTCCCAATTACGGACCGAGTAAAGAAGAAGGCTGCGGAGCTTTGGAGATTATAGGCAAGCAGTTTGATATAGCTCCCGATTTTGCCGACAGAAAGGATATACTTCCGGAAGAACTGGGCTTTAAGAAGGTTATAGACAGTGAATTTACAAAGTATGCCTATGTAATACATGATAAGAATTACAGGAAAAATGTTACCGCTATAAGGTCATATTTTGAAAACGATAAGACTTTCAAAATTCTCGGCAGATGGGGCACATGGAATTACAAGAACATGGACTTATGTATGCTTGATGCCATGAACCTTGTCAAGGAGCTGTCATAATGCTTATAGAGATAATTGAACCTTCATTTGTATTTACAGATGACAGAGGTACACTGGTACAGCTTGTCAGAGACGGATATAAACAATTTAATATAATTACCTCTAAGGAAAATGTTCTTAGAGGTAATCATTACCATAAATTAAACAAAGAAGCTTTCTATATAATAGACGGTGAGTTTGAGTTGCATGTGGAAAAAGACGGAGTATCGGAAGATTATACTTTTAGATCCGGTGATATGTTTGCTATTCCGCCTTATGTTATGCACAGCTTTAATTTCACCAAGCCAACCGTACTTGCAAGTATGTATGATTTGGGCGTAGAGCTTGCAGACGGAAGTAAAGATATTTACAATGAATAAGTAAAAGGAGAGATAGTAATGGATACCAAGTTTGTAGCAAGGGAAGTTATATTTGAGAACTTATTCAAAAGATATTCTAAGCTGGAGTCATGTAAAGAACAGATTGCAAAAGCATTTGAGATATTAAAAGAAGTTTGTGTAAATAAGGGTTGCCTGTATGTTGCAGGCAATGGCGGAAGTGCGGCGGACAGTGAGCATATAGTCGGGGAACTTATGAAGTCATTTATGGCAAAAAGACCGATAAGTGATGAACTTGCCGATAAACTTAAAGCGATGTACGGCGAAGAAGGAGAGGCACTCGGAAAAGACCTTGAAGGCGGTTTTAGAGCGGTTTCACTGCCCTCTTTGGTGTCATTGGCTACTGCAATAATTAATGATGTAAACAGTGGAGTAATATTTGCACAAATGCTTAACTCCATAGGTATAGAAGGCGATGTATTCTTAGGAATAAGTACTTCGGGTAATTCCAAAAATGTAGTCAATGCGGCAATGGTGGCAAAGGCTAAGGGACTTAAGGTAATAGCTCTTGTAGGGCAAAAAGAATGTAAACTTGATAAAATAGCGGATGTGGTTATACATGCACCTGAGGCGGAAACATATAAGATTCAGGAATTACATTTGCCTATATATCATACATTGTGTTCTATGCTTGAATCGGAATTTTTTGCATAAGTTTAAGAAAGGATAAAGATATGTACTTAATTGTAGGGGCAAACGGCTTTTTAGGAAACTATTTGATACAAAGTATTCTTGAATTAACGGATGAGAAAATAATTGCGGCAAGTACTAAAGTTCCTGAAAATACGGATAGAGTCGAATGGATGGAATGTAATATATTGCAAGATGAGCAGTTTTGTGCTTTGGTGGATAAGGTAAAGGATGTTAAGAATCTTAAAGTTATATTTTTAGCAGCTTTTCATCATCCCGATAAGGTTGCGGAAAATCCTGAGTATGCTTGGAATGTCAATGTTACAACATTGTCTAAATGTGTAAACAAACTTTCGTTTGCAAGCAGGCTGTTCTATGCCTCTACAGACAGTGTATATGGAAATAGTATCGAGCATTATCATTTCAAAGAAGAAGATGTACTTTCTCCGGTAAATATATACGGAAAAAATAAAGCGGCAGCAGAGGCTATTATCCGTTACAGCGGATTTAATGTGGTAAGATATCCGTTTTTAATAGCTCCGAGTTTAGTTAAGGGTAAGGAACATTTTTATGATCACATCGTTAATTCTTTAAAAGCGGGAAAGGAAGTGGAGATGTTTTGTGATTCCTACCGTTCCTCACTTAACTTTAAAACTGCAGCCGAGCTTATGATCAAGCTTTGTGAACTTCCGAGTAAGGTGCCGGGCATACTTAATGTGTGCGGAGATGATGATTTGTCGAAGTATGACATAGGACTTATGATTGCGGATAAATTCGGCTTTGATAAAAAACTTGTAAAGCCGATATATATGAATGACAATACAGGAGAAATATTTAAAAGTGCAAGAGCATTGTCCACACTTATGGATAATACTAAGGTCAAGAAAATACTTAGACTTGATACTATAAAATTTGAATTATATTAGGAGTGTATAGAGTATGGGAGAATTTAATTCAGTATCAATATTACTGCCTACATTAAATGAAACTTTTTCGTTTATAGAGACTGTGAAAATTATACTTGAAGAATGTGATAAAAAGGATCTGCACGAATTTATAGCAATAGTGTGCGAGAGGACGGAAAAAGAAAGCTTAAAGTCCATAGAAGAGGCTAAGCTTATGTCGGAAAAAGAGGGAGTGCCGCTGCACATTCTTTATCAAACCAAGCCCTTTGCAGGCGGTGCGGTGCAGGACGGCATGGATCTGGCAACAGGCAGTCATACTATTATGATGGCACCGGATCTTGAAACGGATCCTCACAGCGTGAAGGAATTTATAGAGATGGCAAAAAAGTACCCTGATGACATGATTACGGCATCCAGATGGAAGAAGAAGGGAAACTTTGCAGGATACAACAAGGTGAAGTTCGTACTTAACTTTTTATTCCAAAAAATCTTTTCTTTATTTTACGGAGTAAAGCTTACGGATATCACCTTCGGATACAGACTTGCACCCACCAAGCTTTTCCAATCAATAGCCTGGGAGGAGTTAAGACACCCCTTCTTCCTTGAAACGGCACTAAAGCCCATATGTCTGGGAGTAAAGATCCATGAGATTTCTTCAGGCTGGGCGGCAAGACAGGAGGGAGAGTCTCAAAACTCACTTTTGCAGACCTTCAAGTACCTTAAGATTGCATTCAAGGTAAAGTTTGAGAAGAAAAAAAACTTGCTAAAGGAAACGGTTAAAGATGATAGTAAATCTGATAAAGAAGTATAAAGAACTCATACTGTACGGGATTTTCGGGTTGGGAGCCACGTTAGTAAATATAATAGCATTTTACTTACTCAGAAAGGGCGGTATATCACTTATACCGTCCAATTGTCTTGCATGGTTTTTTGCATTTGTATTTGCCTTTGTAACCAATAAAGTTATAGTATTCGGAAGCACCGATTGGAAAAGCGGTAAGGCGGTATATGAATTGATTACATTTACGGCGGCAAGACTCGGAACCTTGGTAGTTGATACGGCAATGATGTATGCGATGGTCGATTTGATGAAAATAAATGATTTGATTTCAAAAGTCGTAGTAAACATAGTGGTTATTATAATCAATTACGTTTTAAGCAAGTTTGTAATATTTAATAAAAAAGAAGGTTTAAGGAATTAGAGCGGTATGAAGTGGATTAGGAGTAAGATCAATAAAGATACAATAGGCAGTATAACAAAGACTGTATACAATAAAACGGAATGGTATAGAAAGAATAAGTTTTTTAACAGTATGTTTTTTAAGTATACTGTTTTGTTTTGTATTACGGCATTTGTTGCATTTTTGCCATTTATAAGGCATCATAAGAGTTTTATATGGTGGTTTGATGGGCAGGCTATACAATATCCTGCCTTTGTATACTTAGGTAAATGGGGAAGAAAGATTATCAAGGGTTTTCTTAGTGGAAATTTTAACATACCACTATATGATTTTTATATAGGGTTAGGGGAGGATATACCGCAGTATCTTGGAATGTGGTATTTTGAGCCTGTATCCTTTTTATCAATTTTAACCCCGGTTAAATATGCGGAATTGATGTATAATTTCCTTTCGGTATTTAGGCTATATCTGGCAGGTTTTTCTTTTATATACTTATGTAAATATTTACAAAAGAGGAATATATATGTAATACTTGGAGCTATAGTCTATGTATTTACAGGCTATGTTTTTTTCTTCATAAGACATCCTATATTTTTCTCAAGCTTAATTTATTTTCCATTTTTGATAGTTGAACTGGACAAAACAATTAAAAAGAATCGAGTATCTATAGTACTTGCATTGCTGGTCGCTTTATCATTGTTTACAAGTTATTATTTCTTATATGTTAATACTTTGTTATGTGGCATTTATTTTTTGGTAGTGGTAATTAGTGATAGGAATATTAAAAAAACCTTTAGTAATATTGCAGGAATGATAAGTAAGATTGCAATAAGTTACATATGGGGAGTTGCTTTGTCTTTATTTACTTTTTTACCTGTTTTTTCTGCTTACCTGAATTCAAACAGAACAGGTTCTGTAATTAACACAACTAATTTACTTATTTATGATTATAAATGGCTTGTAAAACTGTTTGTATTCATGTTTACACCACTTAGAGATACAGGGTATTGGCTTTACAATGGTTTTAGCATAATGACTTTATTGACATTTTGCCTGTTATTTATGAAAAAAAACTATTC
>CAJPUK010000038.1 GCA_905373785.1 uncultured Johnsonella sp.
ACTTTGTAACCATCGGGAGTTGTTGTATTAACAAGTAAATAACCGTCATTGTCGAAATAATATTGCTTACCTGTTGTGGCAAAAGTAAACCAAGTGCCACGAGGGTAGGAGCCGTCATTATTTTTATACCACCAGCCTTTGGCATCTTCTTCCCAGCTTCCGGCAAATGCTGATAAACTTGTCGAAAGAGTCATTAAAGTTGTAATTATCAGTAATCTAAAGTGTCTCATACCTTTCTCCTAAATACGTTTATAAATAATAATTTGTGTTGCAAAGTAGTAAAAATATCTACAGTATCGGTTTAAATGTTATAGTTCAGGTAGTCATTCATCTTCGTCAAAAAACTAAAAATATTTCATTTTTATCTATAAATTAGATAAAGATGGATTTCGGCAGCAGTCCGATAGATATGCAGTTATAATATACCAAATGAAAGCTTGCTTTCAGGTGTATATTATAACTGTATTGTATATCTGAACTACCTGAACTGCAACTTGTAAATATTAAAGGTCAGTATACTGATACAGTATATTATAAAGTTATAGTAAAATAGAAAATTTTAAAAGTCAAGGAATGAAATAATAATTTATAAATTGTAACATTTATGTTATATTTATATATTAATTATATACACTTTAAGCATATATACATTACACTAAGGTTTATGATTTTAATTCAATATCATCAAGATATTACAATACCGCTTTAAGAGGATATTATGGAAGATAAAAATTATAAAAAAATTCAATGCGTACTTTTGCTAATACTGATTTTAAATATAATAGTAGCCGTTTTAAAAATAGTGATGGGAAATATAAGTAGATCGAGTGCTATAAGTGCCGATGGCTTTGCTTCATTGGCGGATGGCTTATCAAATGTCATAGCTATAGTGGGGGTGTATCTTGCTTCAAAACCGGAAGATGAGGATCATCAATATGGGCATGGAAAGATAGAGATAATCACAGGTCTTATAATAGGACTGTTTTTAGTTTATGCAGGCTTTAATGTAGTATTGGAGGCTATAGGAAAGATAAAAAATCCGGTAGCTGTTAATATCAGCCCCCTAAGTCTTTTAGTTATGTTATTTACATTAGCTGTTAATATTATAGTGGCATATTATGAGTATAAAAAGGGAAATGAATTAAACTCACCTGTGCTGATTGCCGATTCCCTACATACCAAATCAGATATACTTGTAACAGTAGGAGTTATTATTACCCTTATTTTAATAAGGCTTGGAATGTCGAACATATTAGACCCTATAGCATCATTTATTGTATCTTTGATGATATTTTATACAGCCTATAATATTTTCAAAGAGAATATAAATATACTTATAGATGTGAAAATAGTAGATGATAAGGAAGTTAAAAATCTTGTTATGACAAAGTATCCCTGTGTGAAAGAAATGCATAAAATTCGCTCAAGAGGTGCAAAGAATAATGTGTTTATGGATATGCATGTCCAGGTAGACCCTAAAATGACAGTTGAAGAAAGTCATAGGCTTATGCATAATATAGAGAGAACCATACAAAAAAATATAGAAAAAAATGCGCATGTTATAATACATATAGAGCCGTATTTTGATAATAAAAAAGATGGCACGCTATAAAGGAGGAGTTAGTTTAATGAGTAAAAACATCAAGGAGTTACTTTCATTTATAGACAGCAGTCCTACCGCTTTTCACGCAGTAAGCAATATAGCTGATTTGCTTGATAAAGAGGGATTTAAGAAGCTGTCGGAGTCTGAGACTTGGGACATAAAAAAGGGTGGCAAATACTATGTATGCAGAAATTCAACAAGTATAGCGGCAGTTAAAATAGGGAAAAAGTTAGATACTTATTCATTTAATATAGCTGCTTCGCACAGTGATTCACCGAATTTTAAGATTAAAGAAAATGCGGAGCTGTCCGTAAGAGATAAGTATATACAGCTTAATACAGAGGGATATGGAGGTATGATTGCTTCGACTTGGCTTGACAGACCGCTTTCAGTTGCAGGTAGAGTAATGGTTAAAAATAAAAATAAGTATGAAAGCAGACTTGTAAATATTGATAGGGACTTAGTTTTAATTCCCAATCTTGCCATTCATATGAACAGAAAGGTAAATGAAGGCATTGCCCTAAATAAGCAAATAGATATGCTGCCGCTTTTTTCAGCCGGAGACGGGAAAAGAGATGCTCTTAAAAATTTAATAGCAAACGAGCTTGAAATATCTGAAAGTAATATATATGGAAGTGATTTATACCTTTATAACAGGATGAAGTCAAGTGTATGGGGAGAAAACAGTGAATTTTTCTCAGCACCGAGAATAGATAACCTGGAATGTGCTTTTACTTCACTTAAGGGTTTTATAAAGGGAGCTAATGAGTCCAATATACAGGTATATGTATGTTTTGATAACGAGGAGGTAGGATCAGGTACCAAGCAGGGAGCTGCTTCAACCTTTCTTTATGATGTGTTAAGAAGGATAAATAATAAACTCGGAATGAGTGAGGAAGACTTTAGCTGTGCCGTTGCAAACAGTTTTATGCTAAGCTGTGATAATGCACATGCCGTTCATCCTAACCATCCAAACAAAACAGATGCAACTAATTGCTCTTATATGAATGAGGGTATAGTTATAAAGTCCCATGCCGGGCAAAAGTATACCAGCGATGCTGTGAGTATAGCAATATTTAAGGCTATATGTGAAAATGCTAAAGTACCGTATCAATTCTTTGCAAATCGCTCGGATGAACCCGGTGGAAGTACCTTAGGTAATATTGCAATGTCTCAGCTTTCTATAAATTCTGTAGATATAGGACTTGCTCAGCTAGCTATGCATTCCTCATATGAAAGTGCCGGAGTAAAAGATGCAAAGTACATGGAAAATGCTTGTAAGATCTTTTTTGACAGCTGTATAAGGGAAGTTGAAGTCGGAGTTTTTGAGTTAAAGTAAACTTAACCGATAAGATTTTTTGGAAACATAAAAATTATAGAAAGGCTTTCCAATTTATCATTGTTGTATTTATGTTTGGTGCTGTGTAAGTGAACCTTAATACTTGTAAATGATATACCGGTGTAGTGTATCATTTACATTTAATTAATATCAGCAATAGTAGAGTAACTTTCAAATTTCTTTATTATGTTTATGTTATAACCTATTGACAAAGTAGTAGTAAAGCCGGATATCAATAATACACTACACTATTAATAAAAAACCGTATCTTTAGGAAAGAATCCTTAGGATACGGTTTTTATAAATTCAAAACTATCAAATATAACAATTATTGTTTTGTAAGATACTTGCTTGCCACATAAGCCTCTGCGGTTCCCTCAAATCTTATAACTGCCCATTCATCATTATGTTTTTTAACATAATCTACAGTAACTCCCGATTCTAAGGTTCCCAAAAGAGTGGAGTCCGTACTTGGTGCAGAACGTACATTAAGCTTTGAGTTGGTTTTATATACTTCCGTAGAACTTGATGCAGAACTTGAAGAACTGCTTTCTTCAGAACTTGTTAAGCTCGGATCAACAGATGAACTGCTCTCTAAGGCAGCTGTAGTTGAAAGCTCCACAGAAGAAGTAGCAACAGTCGGATTCACAGTAGCTATAGCTGTAGTAGGGTTGGCATTTTTCTTGCCGCCGAAAATAGCTCTTAATAGAAAAGTAAAAGCTACCAGTACTATAATTATTACAATAGGTACAATAATTCTTATGGCATTATTTTGTTTTCTTCTCCTGCGTCTTTGTCTGTTAGGATATGAAGAACTTCTATTGCTTGGACGCTCACTAAAATTTTGATTTCTATTACTGTTTCTACCTTCCACATCTTCCTCCATTGCTTTTGTACGAACCTTCTTCCTCGGTGAATAATCATTTGAAAAAGTAAATACTTCCTGGCTTAATAAATGATAAGCGGTATTGGCATTGTAAGCATTATTATCGCCCTCATGTGTAGCCTTATTACCTATAATTCGTATCTTGTTGTAGTGTTCATAAGTACTTTTACTGATAACTCTTATCTGATACAAGTCTTCTATGCTGTCGATAAGATCATCATGCGATATATTATACTTGTCAGTTAGACATTTGACCATGAATTCCAAAGTTTGACGTGCTTTAATCATGGACAGATTATACTTTTTTTGACTCATCAGTTTCTCTGTTTCACGAACACCTTCTTGTATTTGGAGCCATGAGTTGTATTGCTCAGAGCCGGGCATGGAAAACTCCTCCTCATAAATTGATCTACTCCATTATACTAAATTTGATAGAAAAAATATAGTTATTTTTATTTAAATCTATAAGTCATCACCTTTTTTATAACCTTCAGGAATATCTTTAAAGATGCTGTAGCCGAAGTACTGCTCTGAGAGTGCTTCAAGTTTGCCCTCTTCTTTTAACTTAGCTACCGCCTCATCGCAAGCCTTTGCAAGGTCTGCTTTTTCTTTGTTGAATAAAGGCCATATAGGTATACCCTTATATGTAGCAAATGAAAGCTTGTCTGCAAACTGATGATACTCACCATCCTCTGCAACAACATTTGCGTCAAAAGATACTTTTATATTAAAGAAAGCATCATATCTTCCTTCAAGTACCCACTGATATGCATCCGACAACTCGAACTGGTCGGCAGGAGTCAGCTTTATAGGAGTGTCAGGGTGCTCTTTATTAAAGTTTTCTATAATGGTGTATTGAGCACTTTGTGGAGATATCGGTACAAGGTTTCCGCTGAAACGTGCAAAGCTTTCCAAATCTTTTATTTTGTCTGCATTTTCTGTTCTAAAAGCTATACCTATCACACTGGAGCCTATATAGTTTTCAGGATATATGAACTTTTCTTCTCTTTCAGCAGTCCACCATACGCCCTTGATACCCACATCATACTTGCCGGCTTCAAGACCTATAAGTAAGTCTTCCGCTGTAGTTGAGATATACTCAAACTCATAGTCCGGAAGCATCTCATCAATAGCTTTGAATACAGCAACTTCATAACCGTCAGATTCGCCCTTATCATTTACGAAGTCATAAGGATAATATGACTGGGTATGGGCAACCTTTATTTTCTTAACTTCAGAGCTTGCTGCTTGAGTTTTGGACTCGGAGGCAGCCTGGCTGCTGTCGGCACTGCTTTCTGCAGAGACAGAAGTATCGGCAGCAGTACTTGAAGAATTAGAGTTACTGCATCCGCCAAGGGCAAGAAGCAATGCAGGAATAATAGCTACAAGTGATCTTATTTTCATTTTTAATCCTCCTTCTATCCTACTTACTATAGGATATAATAATGTTAGCAATATATTAAGCAAAGGTCAATATATAAAGGTAAAAATACCAATAAAATTTTGGTATTTATATTTGATTATGCAATTAATTGGCAAATAATATTGTATAAAATAATTAAATATCTTTAATATAAGAATTATCTTATGTATAATAATAAAGAAATAGATAGTAAACTTGAATTATTTATGAAAATATTGTAACAGTTCGGATAAGTAGATATATAAATAAAAATATAAATTTTCAGTATAATATCAGCTTTGAGTGTTATAACATCTTAAAGCGTTAGAGAAATACAGATAAAAGGGAGGTTTAGGGTATGAAAATTATAGCTCTTATTCCGGCATATGAACCGGAAGAAAGTATGCTTAATTTACTTGAAGGTATTAAGAAGGATACGGATATGGATATAGTGGTAGTCAATGACGGAAGCTCTAATGCTTGTGACGCTATCTTTAATAAAGCAAAAGAATTTGCCAAGGTGCTTGAGCATGAGGTAAATAAGGGAAAAGGCAGGGCATTAAAAACCGGACTTGGCTATATAAATGATAACTATAGCACTGAGTATATAGTTGTAACTATGGATGCTGACGGACAGCATACCATAGAAGATGCTTTGAAGATATGTAAAGTTATAGAAAAGTCTCCTGATATATTGGTTCTTGGAAAAAGATTTTTCGGAAATGATGTTCCTTTAAGGAGCAGGTTCGGCAATGCGATGACAAGACTGGTATATAAACTTGCCACAGGGGTAGGTGTATACGATACCCAAACGGGGCTTAGGGCATTTTCATATAAATTAATGCCGCTTATGTTGGATATTAAGGGTGAAAGATATGAGTATGAGATGAATGTATTAATGGAGTGCCCTAAGAACGGTATTGAGATAAAGGAAGTGGATATAGCAACAATATATATTAATAATAACAGCAGCTCTCACTTTAATGTACTTAAAGATTCTTACAGGGTATATAAGGAGATTTTTAAGTTCTGTGCGGCTTCTATTGTATGTTTTTTAGTTGACTATATGCTCTACTGCCTTGGTCTTATATTTACTGTAAGCTTAGGAAAAGGTTTGAGTACCGTAGTTTCAAATGTTTTTGCCAGAATTATAAGCTCGATACTTAATTTTACTTTGAATAAAAAGGTAGTATTTAAGAGAAAGGGTAATACATTAAAACTTGCGGCTTCATATTTTATTTTGGCTTTATTTATATTGGCAGGTAATACTCTTGTGCTTAAGATGTTTGTTGAGGTATTTAATATAGAAAGTAAGGTGGCAAAACTTATTACAGAGTTGATATTTTTTATTATAAGTTGGTTTATACAAAAATTTTTGATATTTAAAAAAAGAGAAGAGGAGGTAGTTTAATTTGATAAAAAGAAATTTGATTACAGCAATAATTTTAAGCGTCAGCTTAGTTTCATATACAGCTTATGTGTTACTTGATACATTTGCAATACCAAGGGTTTATAAGGTGGTGGAAAACACCTCTTCTGTAAATTACCGATCTGACAGTGAAGATAAAGAACAGACAAGTGAAAGTACTCAAAAAGTTTATATGAATAAGGTTGCCAAGAAAGGCATAGGTATACAAAGCAAAGACTCAGACACGAAGTCAAGCGAAACTTCTAAATCAAACTTAACTAAAAGTACGGCACAAAGCAGTGATACTACTTATAAAACAGATGATACAAGTATTACTTTAAGCACCTATAGAGAGTATGATACAAATATATATGTTGCCGAGGTAGAGCTTTCGAAAAATGCACAGATAGAAACCGCATTTGCACAAAATTCATACGGTAAGAATGTAACGGCAACAACTTCTTCCATGGCAGAAAGCTCAGCTGCGATACTTGCTGTTAACGGTGATTATTACGGTGCAAGAGATAACGGATATGTTATAAGAGACGGTATTATTTACAGAAGCAGTGCCAAGGCAGATCAGGAAGACCTGGTAATTTATAAAGACGGCAGTATGAAAATTATTAATGAAAGTGAGGTCAGTGCACAGGAGCTTGTAGATGAGGGAGCGATTACTGTACTGTCTTTTGGACCTGCACTTGTGGAAGACGGCAAGGTAAGTGTAAGCCAAAATGATGAGGTAGGCAAGGCTATGGCAAGTAATCCGAGAACTGCAATAGCAATTACTGAGGATAATCACTATTTATTTATAGTTTCAGACGGAAGAACCGATGAGAGTGAGGGACTTTCACTTTATGAGCTTGCAACATTTGCAGTCTCACTTGGAGCTAAGACGGTATATAACTTAGATGGCGGAGGTTCATCTACTATGTATTTTAATGGAAATGTGGTAAATAATCCAACTACCAACGGTTGGGATATAAGCGAGAGAGGAGTGAGCGATATTGTATACATCAGTAAATAAAGATGTTAAAAATAAATTTGTAAAAAGAAGTGTTATGTATTTTTGTATAAGTATGTTTTGTGCTGTATTTGGAGGGATTTATGAAATATTCAGCCATGGAGTTTATTCAAATTACATGATGTATGCCTTTTTATTTCCGCTTATCGGGGGTACTTTATATAATTTGATTTTATACTGCTTTTCAAGATTAAGTCTGCAAAGAGGACTTTCTTTGATATTCTATAATACAGGCATAGCGGCTCTTACTATAGGAAGTATAGTAAGGGGAATACTTGATATCTACGGTACGGATAATATATTGGTAAATGTATACCGGTATGCAGGTGTGATACTTGTTTGTCTGGGAGTTGTTTTCTATGCTGTTGATAGGAGGGGTCAACATAAACAATAGTCATAAATGCTTAAGCAGTAACAATTAATAGCAATAATTAAATAAAAACACTCCCTATTTCAATCATACTGTAAAACTCACTTTATTAGCAGTGCTAAGTGCTAAAAAAATTTAAATAGGGAGTGTTTCTTTAACAGGCAGTACGCAAGAAATAGCTGTATAAGAAAAAATAGCTATTGTTTATGTTGTTAAGAGGGAGATAAAAACTCCTATAACATCTCCTCAAACACCTTACCTATGCTTTCGTTTATAACAAGGTTTGCTCTTTTATCGGCACTTGTGGCGGTTTTGTTGATAAGTACAAGTTTATTACCCCTGTAGTAGTCTATCAGACCGGCAGCAGGATATACGACCAGTGAAGTGCCGCCTACTATAAGCATATCGGCATTGGCTATGTAATGAACCGCCTTTTGCAAGGTATCGGTATTTAGGCTTTCTCCATATAAAACCACCTCGGGTTTTATAACTCCTCCACAATCACAATAAGGCACACAGTCAGCATTTAATACAGTATCAAGTCCATAACGCTTATGACATTTTAAGCAAATATTTTTATCTATAGTTCCATGTAACTTTAATACATTTTTGCTTCCTGCCTGCTCATGAAGGCAGTCTATGTTCTGAGTAATAACAGCGGATAACTTACCTTCTTTTTCAAGCTTTGCAAGTGCCATATGTGCCTTATTGGGTTTGGCATCAGGGTAGAGCAGTTTTTCTTTGTAGAATTTGTAAAATTCTTTCGGATTTTCAAAAAAGAAATCATGGCTGAGTATGGTTTCAGGGGAAATGTAGTAGTCTCCGTTATAGATACCCTCTGCACTTCTAAAGTCCGGTATACCGCTTTCAGTGGATACTCCGACACCACCGAAAAATACTATATTATTGCTTTCTTGTATCATATTTTTAAGCTCGCTATTCATAATGACCTCCTGTATTAAGCATTTTGGTATAATTATTTTGCTAAAGATGCACTAAGTCCTGTTGATTAAAAAATGCTTAGGCTGTACTTTGTACTGCAATAAGTTTGTATTTGTAAAATTAGTACGGTTGTTGATTTTTAAGATTTTTCCATAAGATATAGGATGCATTAGTGTAGTGTATCATTGATATTCAATTAATATCAGCGATAGTAGAGTAACTTTCCAATTTCTTTATTATCTTTATATTACAATCTATTGACAAAGTAGTAATAAGGTTAGATATCAACAATACGTTACACTAATTTACCAAAATACCGCTATATCTTTAATACAATCTTTATTTTGCACAACTTTCTGAGATATTAAAGCGTATTATCCCAGTCCTTACAGATGTCTACCCAGTCCGTAAAACCTGAGCAGTCTTCAAGTTCTTTTATTGATAGCATTACAGCACTGTGATCATCACCGGCAGCAGGATAGACTTTATCAAAACGCTTTAGTGATATGTCAAGGTATACAGCTACATTGCTTTTAATTGCAAAGGGGCAGACGCCTCCGGGTGAGTGTCCTATAAAGTCTTCTACCTGTTCAAAGGGAATCATTTTCATCTTTTGAGAGAATAAGCCTTTGTACTTTTTGTTATCAACCTTTGCATCTCCGGCAGTAACTATAAGTATGGGCTCATCTTTTAATAAAAATGATAAGGTCTTTGCTATTTGGCAAGGTCTGGTTCCGACTGCCTTAGCCGCCTCTTCTACTGTGGCACTTGATTTATCAAAGACAAGAATTCTATCTTCCATGTTAATACTCTTAAAATACTCTTCTACATTAAAAAAACTCATGTAAAACCCCTTTACACTATATTTATATCAATATTCAACTTTCATGGTATAAGTTGTGATGAATATTTCGAATTTAATATTTAATTCCAAAATACATAAATTAAGTTCTTTGTCATAATACAATTATCAAAAAAATGTTATTGCTAACAAAGGAGATCTATACCAAGTCTATTATAACACAAAACAGCGATAATAAGCTGTCTTTAGTTGATTGTATCAGGACTATAAAAGTATCTGCAAAATACAATATATCCATAATTTAAAATAGTATAAGTCGTTTGAAATATTGAACTTAAAAAGAACTAATCTTACTTTGTATATGGGAATGTATATTAAAATTTTAGCATATATAAAATATTTGTGGATCTTATGCAGTTATATGATAGGTCTATGCTACGGCTTTCTTTCAAATACATATTCGCTGTCACTGCTTAAATCCTCACGAAAATGATATCCCATACTGTTAAAATCATATAACTGTTCAGGCTTTTGTATATTTTTCTCTGCCATATATCTTACCATTTCACCACGAGCCATCTTGGCATAAGTTCCCTTGGAGACTAATTTATCACCTGATTTTTCACAAAATGTAACACTAATATACCTGTTATCTGAAGTCAGGTATTTTTCTATGCACTTTGAATACTCCTTTGAAGCCAAATTAATGATTATACCGTCATCATCTTTAAGGACATCATAGAGTCTGTTGCCCCATAAATCATATAAATCCTTATGGTTATTTATAGAAGCCTTTGCCTGCATTTCAAGCCTATAGGAACATACGCCGTCCATAGGTCTTAAGACACCGTAAAATGCGGACAGTATACGCAAATGTTTTTTGACATAGTCGATTTGGCTGTGTTCAAATACCTGTGGCGACATATGTTGGTAGGCTATGCCTTCATAGGCAAAAAGAGCCGGTGTCAGGTTCTTTCTAAGATTCATAGTTTGTATTCTTTCTATATTTTGTTTAACTATCTTATCATTGCAATTCCAAAGTTTTTTTAGTTCAGCTTCAGAAAGAGTTCGTAGCCATGACAAGATCTCTTCACTTTGATCAATAAAGACAGGCAGATCCTCGGCTAAAAAAGTGTCGTTATCCGTTTTCATTTTCTTGGTTGGTGAAAGTATTATTTTCATAAATAAAGTCCTTTGTATTAAAATAGTGGATGTATCAGTTTATCTTTACTGCCTGCAATTTTCGTATATACCGGGTGCCGAATTCCTTAAATCCCATCCGTTTACCTAGAGTAATATATCATTGACATTTAATTAATATCAGCAACAGTAAAGTGAATCTCAATTCACTTTATTATGAAATTGTCACAATCTACTAATAAAGCAGCAATAGGGCTAAACATCAACGATATACTACACCGATTATAATAGACTCAACAACAATGTTCTTTATAATAGTTTATTTCACGGAAAACGAATTATGTTTGTAGAAACTCTTTTTTAATATCTCAGCAGTTAATGCATATAGGAGTGAAACACCAAGTAAAGCCATCAGGGCATTGATAGGTATGCTTACCAATCCCAGATATGAATTTATCGGGCTGTATATAATCACCGGTAAAAATATAGCTACACCCACTATAGCTATCAATAATCTATTGCTTGGCTTACTGACTAAGACCGGTCTTGCCGTTCTGACTATAAGCATTACAACTATAGCGGAAATAATAGACTCTAACATCCAGCCTGTATGGAATAATCCTTCATTTGACCTAAAAATAAAGAGCAATACCGCAAAAGTTATATAGTCGAATACCGAAGAAATAATACCAAACAAAACCATGAATTTCTTTATAAACTTCATGTCCCATTTAACAGGACTCTTTAGCCAGTCTTCATCAACCGAGTCTGAGGCAATTTGCAGTGAGGGGAAATCTGTCAGCAGATTTGTTAAAAGAATCTGCTTAGGTAATAAAGGTAGAAAATTCAAAAAGAGGCTTGCCCCTGCCATTGAAAACATATTGCCGAAGTTTGCGCTCGTAGCTACAAATATATATTTCAAAGTGTTAATAAAAGTCCTTCTGCCTTCGTTTATGCCGGATATCAATACCTTTAAACTATTTTGTAAAAGTACGATAGAAGCTGCATCCTTGGCTGTATCTGCTGCTGTATTTACAGATACTCCGACATCAGCCTGCTTTATGGCAGGAGAATCATTGATTCCATCACCCATGTAACCTACTATTTCACCTGCCTGTTTATAAGCCATAATTATTTTTTCCTTTTGATTAGGGCTTATCTCAGCAAAAATATCTATATCTAAAACTTTCTTATTCAAGCGGCTTAATGAATATGAATCCAAGTCCTCTCCCAACAAAATTTTTTCAGGATCAAGTCCTATTTGCCTGCCTATATTTTTTGCTATAAGATGGTTATCTCCGGTAATCATTTTTAGAGAGACCCCCAATCTATTCATCTCGGCAACAACATCCTTTATATCATCTTTTAACGGATCTATAAATAGTAGAAGACCCACGAAAACCATATCTTCAGCCTTTTGCTTTTGAATATCCATCTCATCTTCTACCAATTTATAGGCAAGCCCTAAAACCCTATATCCTTGACTTGAATACTTGTCAAATAAATCAAGTATTCGTGACTTGACCTCTTCAATGCCACCGCCGGTCTTATCTGAGTTTTCATAGGTTTTGCACACATTGAGCACATTTGTTAAAGCGCCCTTTGTAACCATTATATTTTTGCCGGAAAAATCCCGGTCAGTTCTTACCATAACACTCAGAAGTTTGAATTTAAAAGAATATGGTATTTCAAATAGTTTTGTATATTTAGAGAAATCATTTGTATTTGCATCTAAAATAGCGTTATCAATAGGGTTTACATATCCTTCCTGAAAATATGAGTTTATAGCTGCCAACTTATATATATTATCTGATTTTTTACCATTGCAATCTAAGGCAGCATCCAGCTTTACCTTTCCTTGAGTGATAGTCCCTGTTTTATCGGAACACATCACAGTCATTGAACCGAAGTTTTCAATAGCATTTAATTTCTTTACTATAACACCTTGTTTTGCCATTCTCTCAGCACCTTGTGATAAGTTTACACTTATAATAGCCGGAAGCATTTGAGGCGTTAAACCTACTGAAAGAGCCAGGGCAAACATAAAAGATTCCAAAAATGACTTATTTAAGACAATATTAAATACAAATATGAGACCAATTAATAAAGTTGTAATATGAAGTATTAAATTGCCAAAGTTTCTTATACCTTTTTCAAAATCCGTATCAGAGTCTTTTTCATCTAAAGATGCAGTGATTTTTCCAAACTCTGAATCTTTAGCCGGATTTACTATTACTGCCTTACCTGAACCGCTTATAACATGAGTTCCCATCCAAAGTGAATTTTTCCTATTGGAGAGTGCGGTATCGACCGGTATTCTTTGTGGGTTCTTTTCAACAGGGAAAGTTTCGCCGGTTAAACTTGACTCATCCATTGAAAGAGAATTCTCTTCAATAAGCAAACAATCCGCAGGTATCATATCCCCTGTTTTCACATTTATAATATCACCCACTGTCAGCATCGCATTATCTATTTCTTCAAACTTTCCGTCCCTTAAAACAGAGGATTTTACACTTACAGAAGAAAGAAGTTTCTTTACGGCATTATTAGCCTTACTTTCATGGTTATAGCTCAAAAATGCGGAAATCATAATAATTATTAGAATAATAATACCGTCAGAATAGTCTTTTAAGAAAATTGATAAAACCGCTGCAAAAATCAATATAATAATTATAGGATTTTTAAATTGGTTTATGAATATCTCTATATTCGAAGAAGACTTTCTTTCTTCTAAAATATTTTGTCCGTATTTATCTATTCTTTCCTGTGCTTCACGACTTGATAAGCCATCTTCACCGGTGTTCAATTGTTTTAATATATCATTTAAATCATAAGACCAGAATTCTTTCATAATCTTCTTGTATGATAATAGGGTAATTATCATATACTCCTTTTCGGTTAATAAAATGACATAAATCTAAATCTTTGCTATAGTGTAATTATCAGAAAAAAATCTAACAAAGGAGATTTATGCCATTTACATTATAACACAAAGCAGTATTGATGAGGTAGAACTTAACCTATTGTGTAAAAAAGTTTTTTCAAAGTAGGTTACTGTACACGAGTGGTATATTCCTGTCTTTAACAGTTGTAGACATTGCAGTTGATTACTATAAGCCAATAGATAGGCGTAAAATTTAACTAAGATTGTCTATTTGGCTTATTAATATGCTAAAATAAGATATGTTCTTATGATATTTTAAGAATAACTTTTTGATACAATCAATTAAAGTTATCTCATCGGTGCTGTCTTGTGTTATAATGAGTATAGCGTAAATCTCCTTTGTTAAAATTTTTTTAACAATTATATTAGAGCAAAGATTTGGATTTATGCCTTTTTTATTGGATGAAATATGGAATTGTCAATGTTCATTACACATTAAGTGTGTGGTAGCTTTAAGTTAACTAATAAATCGGGAGGAAATGCAATGATTACAGGAACAATTAAAAATAAGATTGATAAGATATGGCTTGATATTGCAGCAGGAGGAGTTACAAATCCACTAACAGTTATAGAACAATTAACATATTTGATGTTTATACGCTCTCTTGATGAAAAAGAGATTGAGACGGAAGAGTTTGAAAATTTGATGGGAAAAGAGATGGATAAAATATTCCCACAAACTCTAAACGGTCAGTCAATGCGTTGGAGTAAGTTTAAAGACAGAGATCCTGTAGAAATTTTTAATATAATATCCCAAAGAGTATTTCCGGCGATAAAGAAGATGAAAAATTCTCATTTGCCTGATTTCAATGAACAAGGTGAGCTTATTGAAATTGAAGGAGAAGAAACTTGGGACGATGGCAAAACCGCTTTTTCAAAGTATATGGAAGATGCCATGTTTTTGATACCTACTCCATTGGTATTGCAAAAAATAATTACAGGTCTTGAGGATTTGTATCAGCATGATATAGCTGACAGGGATATGCAAGGAGATGTGTATGAATATATGCTTGGGAAACTTTCATCTGCCGGTTTGGCAGGAATGTTTCGTACGCCCAGACATATTATCAGAATGATGGTCGAGATTATTAAACCGACACCTGATGACAGTATATGCGATCCTGCCTGCGGTACAGCCGGTTTTTTGGTAGGTGCTGCCGAGTATATAAGGAAAGAATATGAAGACAGTATGAGCAGTGAGCAGTGGGAGCATTTTGCAAGTACTATGTTTACAGGGTTTGATACAGATAAGACTATGTTGCGTATATCTACCATGAACCTGATGTTGCACTCAATTGATAAACCGGAAGTTGATTATATGGACAGTGCATCAAAGCAAAACAATATCAGTTCAAAGTATAGCGTATGCCTTGCAAATCCGCCATTTAAGGGAACTATAGATGCTGAGAGTATCAATGATAACTTAAAAGCCGTTACCAATACGAAGAAGACAGAGCTTTTATTTCTTGCTCTTTTTCTTAGGATGCTGCAAAAAGGCGGACGCTGTGCCTGCATAGTTCCTGACGGTGTGCTTTTTGGCAGCAGTAAGGCACATAAGTCAATAAGAAAAGAACTAGTTGAAGCTCACTGGTTAAGAGCGGTTATTTCTATGCCTTCAGGGGTATTTAAGCCTTATGCAGGTGTATCTACTGCGGTTTTGGTATTTACCAAGACTGACGCAGGCGGTACTGATAAGGTGTGGTTTTATGATATGAAGGCTGACGGTTTCAGTCTTGATGATAAAAGGTCGGAAGTTTCGGAGAATGACATACCGGATATTATAGAAAGATTTAATAATATGGACGGTGAGGAAGGCAGGGAAAGAACAGAGCAAAGTTTCTTAGTTCCAAAGCAGGAAATAGTTGATAATGAGTATGATTTGTCAATTAATAAGTATAAAAAGACGGAATATGTGCCGGTTGAGTATCCGCCTACTGCTGAGATTTTGGAGAAGCTTTTTGCACTTGAGGAAGAGATTAAGGGAAATATGGATGAACTTAAGAAGATGCTTGAGGAAAATTAAAAGAGTTGGAGAAAATTTGATATGCAAATTAAGCTAGGAGATTTTTTAAGGGAAATTTGTATTAAAACAGTAGTTAATAATGAATATCCGGTACTTACATCATCGAAGAATGGAATTTATTTGCAAAGTGAGTATTTTAATAAGCAAGTAGCAAGTAAAGACAACACCGGATATAAAATCATCAAAAAAGGGCAATTTACATATAGAGCTATGAGTGATACAGGAGAATTTTATCCTAATATGCTTAAGTGCGTAGATGTAGGAATTGTAAGTCCTGCATATCCGGTGTTTGAAATTACTAACAGGGATATTATTTATCCCCAGTATTTACAATATTTTTTTAGATCAAACACCTTTAGATATAATATATCAGGATTAGAACAGGGAAGCACTAGGACAAGTATAAAATTTAATAAAATGAAAAATATAAAAATTAAGTTACCACCATTATTAGAGCAAAAAAAAGTTATTATGATTTTAGACAGAGTTGGTAGTTTAATTTTTAAAAGACAGGAGCAGTTAAAGTATTTTGACGAACTTACAAAATCCCTATTT
>CAJPUK010000039.1 GCA_905373785.1 uncultured Johnsonella sp.
AAGCTTTGAGAAAGGGTTGCGGGTATGATTGAATTATACGGAGTTTTTTATAAACTAATAGCCACAAACTATTATAATTGTTTATGTTGCCAACTCCCCGATAAATCATTACTTTATCAGCCAGAGTATCAAAGTTTAAATGTACTGATCCAATTTTTGAAATTAGAAGTTTAAGTTTATAAATTACAGTTCATGCAGATGATTGTTCACCTGTCATATTAAGCAGATATCTGCACTACTCCGTTTAAAAATTTGCTTTTATTCGTCATATTCCGAATTTATGAATTTACCTGAATATCAATATTATAAGAGCCGATTATCATACTATGGTATACGGCTCTTATTTTATGCTATAATGAACAGGTATTATATTGACTAAGTGATATTTAAAATAATTACTGCTTTTCATATACTGCAAAAAAGTAAAACACATAAAGTATTGGTTTATATATAAACAGTTTAGTACAGCAGAAGCTATTTTTTAAACAGGAGCAAATTATGGATTATAATTTAGACATATCAAAGCTTAAGGGTATAGGTGCCAAGACCAAGGCACTGCTTGCAAAACTTAATATATACACTGTGGCTGATATGCTAAGCCATTATCCTATAAGATATGAAAAATTTGAAGAACCGGGTAAGATAAAAGAGTATACGGAAGAAGAAAAGGTTACTTTATCGGCACGCCTTTTTGCTCCCATAGAGCAAAAAAAAGTACAAAGGCTGACTTTAAGCATAGCTACACTTACTGACGGAGAAAAATTTATAAAAGCCGTATGGTATAATCAAACCTATATAGATAAGGTTTTAAGAAGGGGCGAGGACTATGTATTTGTAGGAAAGGTATCAAAAAAATCGGGAAGATACAGTTTAGAGCAGCCGGCAATATATACAAGAGATGAGTATAAAAGCTTAAGCGGCAAATTAGTGCCTATATATCCCCTAACTAAAGGAATAAGCAATAATTTCCTTAACAAGCACATTTCCCAGATACTTTCGGAAATAGAGCCTAAAAAAGATTATCTGCCCAAGGTATTTATAGAAAAGCTTGAGCTTATTTCTTATGAAGAAAGTTTAAGTCTGATACATAGACCAAACTCGTACGAGGATATAGACAGGGCAAGGAAGAGGCTGGTATTTGATGACTTTTTTACATTTGCCTTAGCCCTTAGAAGGCTAAAAGAAGAAGATACAAAAGAAAAAACCGAGTATCTTTTGGAAAGTAATGCTTGTATGGAAGAATTTACCAAAGCCTTACCCTATGAACTTACAGCTACACAGCTTAAGAGCATGGAGGAAATAGAAAAAGACTTTAGTTGCGGTTATGCCATGAACAGGCTTATACAAGGAGATGTAGGCTCGGGAAAAACGATAGTTTCCATATATGCCATGTATTTGGCATATAAAAATTCTTATCAATCGGCTATAATGGTACCGACCGAGGTGCTTGCAAAGCAGCACTTCAAGAATATAAGTTCGATATTTGAAAAGTTTGATGCTCCGCCAAAAGTCGCCTTACTTACAGGAAGTATGAGCAAAAAGGAGCATTTGGAAATATACAAATCGGTTAAGGAAAAAAAGATAGATATTATAGTAGGCACTCATGCTCTTATACAGGATGCTTTGGAATTTGACGATATAGCCCTCGTTATTACGGATGAGCAGCATAGGTTCGGAGTAAGACAAAGACAAAAACTTTTGGAAAAGTCTAAAATGTTACATTCGCTTATTATGAGTGCAACCCCTATACCAAGGACTCTGGCGCTTATTTTATATGGAGATTTGGATATATCATATATAAAAGAAAAACCAAAAGGTAGACTGGATATAAAGAATTGTGTTATATTTGATAGAGACAGAGAAAAGGCATATAAACATATTCAAAAAGAGCTTGAAAAAGGACATCAGGCGTATGTTATATGCCCTTTGGTGGAAGAAAGTGAGAATGTTGAAGCGGAAAATGTATTTGATTACAGGGAAAAACTTGCAAAATATCTGCCTAAAAACTATAATATAAAGGTTATGCACGGTAAATTGCCTGAGGTACAAAAAGCTGCTCTTATGTCGGAGTTTGCATCGGGCAATATAGATGTGCTTGTATCAACTACTGTTATAGAGGTAGGTGTAGATGTAGCCAATGCCACTGTAATTATGATTGAGGATGCTCAAAGGTTCGGACTTGCCTCACTTCATCAGCTAAGGGGAAGGGTAGGAAGAAATATGTATCAGTCTTATTGCATATTTGTATGCACCTCGGATTCCAAGGCGGCAAAGGAGAGACTGGATATAATAGGCAATTCCAATGACGGTTTCTTTATATCGGAGTCCGATTTAAAGCTTAGAGGACCGGGGGATTTGTTCGGGCTTTTACAAAGCGGAGAGCTTTCATTTGAACTGGCAGATATACATAACGACAGCGAGGTATTCAAACTTGCGATGTATGCACTGGAGCTTTTTAACGATACTAAAGAAGTAAATGAAGAAGAAAAAGCAATAGTTTATGAGCATATAAGTCAAAAACAAAGTAAAAATACGGGTAGATTAACATTATAGTTGAGATTGTGTGGGTGAGGTTATGGAAGGAAGACAAATAAGCAAACGTTCAAGAAAAAAAACAAGTATTAACAAAGTGGTGATTTTCTCTTTTATAGCGGTTCTTGCTCTGTGCCTTGTACTTATATATCTTATGTTTGCACAGATCTTTTACGCACGTTTTCTTCCTAATACATATATTTCCGGTATGAATGTATCTTTCAAGACTGTAAAAGATGTAGAAAAACTTATTGATGAAAAAATAGAAGCTTATAAGCTGGTTATAAAGTCTAAAGACGGAGAAGATACAATCTACGGAAGGGATATAGGATTAAAAAGGATATACGGAACAACCGTGCCTGAATTTTTGGCAAGTCAAAGACCGATAGCATGGATAAAAAATTTATTTACCGCATCTGTACTTGAAAGTCCGCTGCCGCTTAGTGTGAGTGAATACGATTTCAGTAAACAGCTTGAAGAAAAAGAATTTATGAAAAAAAGCGTTCAAACCGCCTCACAAAAGACAATGATATCCGAGTATGAACCTAACAAAGGTTATAAAATAATTGAGACGAAAGAAGGTGAGCTTTTAGACAAAGAACTGGCAGTATCATATATAAGGTCTGCGGTTTTAAAATTATCGGATGAAGTAGATATAAGTAAGGATCCTGAAAATGCTTATATAAGTGCAGGTGCAGAAAATGATTACAGTAAAATAAAGTCCTGTGTTGACTTACTTAACAAATATACCGGTACATATATAGAATATAAGGATAATTTTATAATAGACGGCAATCATATAAGTAAGTGGCTGGTAATAGATGAGGATTACAATATTTCTTTTGACGAGGTTAAAATAGGTGAATTTGTAGAAAGCCTTGCAAGATCTTATATGACGGACGAAAGTATTAACTTTAAGACCTCTTACGGAAGTTATGTAAACATAAGCGGCAGTGATTACAGTAAAATAGTGGATAAGGCTGCGGAAGTATCAAAAATCAAAGAACTGGTTGAAGCAGGTTACAGCGGTAAAAGGGAGCCTGAATTCAACAAAGAGATGTCGGATAGAGATAGCAACAGGTACGGAGATACCTATGTAGAGATCAACCTGAGTTCACAGCATCTGTTTTATTATAAAAAGGGTGAACTTGTCTTGGAAACTGATATAATTTCAGGTAATGAGTCAAAGGGAACACCTACTCCTGCCGGAATATACAGAGTTATGGAAAAACTCGTAGGAACTGAAAATACGGAAGATGTAGTTAAGTTTTCTGATAACTTAAGTTTTTATACCAGGGCTGACATAAATAAATTCGGAGGAAGTATATATAAGACAAACGGTTCTGAGGGCGGCATAATACTGCCTAAGGATAAGATCAAGAGTCTTTATGATAACATAGATAACAATACCATGGTACTGTGTTATCATTTGGAAGGAAAAGCACAAATTATTGCAGAAAGCGCTGCTGCAAGTGAAGAAATCACAGAAGCACAAACCGGAGCTTCGAACTTTGGTGACGAAACCGTAAGCAAACAAAAAACGAAGGAAAAGCCAAGGTCCAATCCTAAACCGCCGGCTTCTTCACAAGCAGCTACTGCAGCCGCCGCTCCTACTCCTGAAAGCAGCAGCAAAGCGGTTATTAATATACCTGAGACTACAAAGCCGGCACCTACACGCAAAGAGCCTATAAGGGCATTTCCTAACGGTCCGGGGGTTGAAACAACTACCGATCCCAATGCGGTGGGACCGGGAATACCTAAGATAAGACCTGAAGTTGAATAAGGATGAGCTAATGAGAGTTATAGCAGGAAGCGCAAGAAGTATTTTATTAAAGACTAAGAAGGGCTTAGATACCAGACCGACTACGGACAAGATAAAAGAAACTCTTTTCAATATGATATCTTTTGACATAGGAGCTGCCTTTGTTCTTGATTTATTTGCAGGAAGCGGAGCACTTGGGATAGAGGCTTTGAGTAGAGGGGCTTACAAGGCGGTATTTATAGAAAAAGACAGAGAAGCTCTTTTTTGTATAAAGGAAAACTTAAAAAAAACAAGGCTTGATGATAAGGCTTTGGTGATAGCAAAAGATGTGCTCAAGGCACTAGAGGATCTAAGTGTGGAGAGGGCATTTGATATAGTATTTATTGATCCTCCTTATAACAAGGAACTTGAGATAAAGGTACTTAAAATACTTGAAAAATCAAGTTATATAGATGATAATACTATGATAATAGTTGAGCTTAGTAAAGAAACCGAATTAAGGCTCGATGAAAAAGTATGGAAATGTATAAAAACCAAACTATATAAAAGTAATAAGCATATTTTTATAAAAAGGGGGATATAGATGAATGTAGCTATATATCCGGGAAGTTTTGATCCTATAACCAACGGACATCTGGATATTATCAAAAGAGCACATAGGATCTTTGATAAACTTATAGTGGGAGTTTTAATTAACAGCTCTAAAACTCCATTGTTTAGTGCACAAGAACGTGTTAAAATGATACAAAATATATGTAAAGAGTTAAAAAAAGTGGAAGTTATATCTTTTAACGGTTTGTTGATAGATGTGGCTGCACAACAGGGAGCAACGGTTATAGTAAGGGGGCTTAGGGCGATTACAGACTTTGATTATGAACTTCAATTATCCCAAACCAATAAGGTTATAGCACCTGATATAGAGACTATATTCCTTAATACAAATCTTAAGTATTCATACTTAAGTTCAAGTATAGTTAAGGAAATAGCATCTTATAACGGAGATATAAGTGAATTTGTAGATGAAGATGTAGCAAAGGAAATAAAAAAGAAAATAGCAGCAAAAAGGAGCTGAAAATGAGCAGGATAGAGCAAATTATAGACGAGTTGGAGGATTATGTTGAATCTTGTAAGTACCAGACCTTCTCCACAAGCAATGTAGTAGTTAATAAAGAAGAAATTTTGGAACTTTTATCAGAGTTAAGGGAAAATGTTCCGGATGAGATAAGACAGTATCAGAAGATAATAAGCAACCAGGAAGCCATATTAAGTGAAGCAAAAACTCAGGCAAACAGTATAGTAAAAGAAGCTAACAAGATGACGGAGCAGCTTGTAGATGAACATGAAATAATGCAAAAAGCCTATGCGACTGCCAATAAGCTTGTAGATGATGCCAATACGCAGGCTAATTCGATACTTGATCAGGCACATAATGAGGCAAACCATATAAGAAGTTCCGCCATACAATATACGGATGATATGCTTAAAAGCATACAGACTATAATGTCTCATTCTATGGACGGAGCAAAGTCGAGATTTGATCAATTTATGAGTTCCATGCAATCCAATTTTGATACTATTACTCAAAACAGAAATGAACTTTCGGGTGAAGTGGCAAAAGAATATGATGATATTGATGTATAGAGTTTCAAAGAGTAATGCACGCAGTCGTCTTACGAAGGTGTGCATTATTTTTTGAAAAGAGATTTTGGTTGAGGAGTAAATAATGATTGAATTAAAAGATTTGCCTGGCAAATATATAGAGTCCATGAAGGAGCTTTTGGGAGACGAGTTTAATGCATATATAGAAAGTCTCGGTAAAAAACATGTATCAGGTCTTAGAGTTAATAACCTTAAAATAAGCAATGAAGAACTTTTGAAGCTTTTAGACAAGAAGCTTAGACCTGTTCCTTGGGTTACAAACGGTTTTTATACAAATGAAGATGACAGACTGTCAAAAAATCCGCTATACCATGCAGGACTTTATTACCTGCAAGAACCCTCAGCCATGACCACAGCCTCGCTAAGCGGAGTAAAACCGGGAGACAAGGTACTTGATCTTTGTGCCGCCCCGGGAGGAAAAAGTACCGAACTTGCGGCACTGCTTAAGGGAGAGGGTATTCTTTACAGCAATGATGTAAGCAGCTCAAGAGCCAAGGCACTGCTTAAAAACATAGAGCTTTTTGGAGCGGGCAATGCAATTATAAGTAGTGAGGAGGCATTTAAGCTTGAAACTTTTTATACCGACTACTTTGATAAGATTATTATAGATGCCCCCTGTTCAGGCGAGGGGATGTTCAGAAAGGACAGGGCGGTACTTAGTGCCTATGAAAAAAGAGGATCGGAGTACTTTGCTCCCATACAAAAAAACATCTTATCAAGGGCTGCAAATATGCTTGCTGTCGGCGGTGAAATAATATACTCCACCTGTACTTTTTCAAGAGTGGAAGATGAAGATATTATAATGGATTTTCTTGAGTCCAATAAGGACTTCGAACTTATAAATATACCTCTAAAAGAAGGTTTTACAAGTTCACATATACTTGGCGGTACTGTAAGGCTTTTTCCGCATAAACTTGAGGGAGAGGGACATTTTATAGCTAAACTGAAAAAAACAGGTATTAGAAAAGAAGAGGAAGAGATTAAAAAGAAAGCCTCTTCAAAGCAAAAAAACAAACTGCCTAAGGAAGCCGGGGAGTTTCTTAAAAATATCAACAGAGAGTTTGAGCCGGACAGGATAATGCTTAATAAGGAGTACATATACTATCTGCCTGAGAATGTAAAACTTCATGATAAAATACATTATTTGAGGACAGGACTTTTACTTGGGAGAATCAATCATTCAAGGTTTGAACCCTCACAGGCACTTGCCATGAATCTTAAGATGGAAGAGTGGGATAATCCTCTTGATCTTAAACTATCTGATGATAGGGTTTTAAGATATCTAAAGGGAGAGAGTTTGGAAGAAAGTACAAGTTATAAAGGCTATAGGCTTGTATGTTTGGAAGGCTATCCTCTGGGCTTTATAAAACAGGATAATTTTAAGTGCAAGAATAAGTATTATTTAGGTTGGAGGATCGGCTAGTATGTCTATATTAAGAGTTGATAAATTACTTGCCAACCTAAGCTACGGAAGCAGAAAAGAGATAAAAAAACTTGTATCTCAAAAAAGGGTCAGGATAGATGAAACTTTGGTACTAAAGCCGGAGGAAAAGTTTGATACTGAAAAAAATAAACTCTATCTTGACGGTATTCATATAAACTATGAAGAGTTTGAGTATTATATGTTAAATAAGCCCAAGGGTTATATATCGGCTACAGAAGATAATATTCATAAGACGGTTATGGAACTGATACCGAGTAAACTTAAAGGACTTGCGCCTGTGGGAAGGCTTGACATAGACACTGAAGGTTTTTTACTTGTAAGCAATGACGGAAAACTGGCTCACAGGCTTATCTCTCCTTCAAATAATGTACCTAAGGAGTATTATGCCGATATAGAAGGAAGGCTTCCTGAAGATGTGCAAAAAATTTTCGCAGAGGGTATGCCTTTGGAAAAGGACTTTACCACAAAACCTGCAAAGCTTAATATTATAAGTAGGGACGCTAACACAGCAAAAATAAGCCTCATTATACATGAGGGTAAGTTTCATCAGGTCAAGCGTATGTTTGAATATGTAAATTGCAAGGTTACATACTTAAAAAGAACTTCATTTGCAGGGCTTACACTCGATAAAAACTTAAAATTAGGAAGTGTAAGGAAGCTTACAAAAGAAGAGTTGGATACACTTAAGACATATTGATTTTGGAAGGCAGTGGTGATTATTAATAATGAAAGAAATACTTGTAAGTAAATCAGATGCAGGTACAAGACTTGATAAGTTTATACTAAAGCAGCTTGATAAATCAAGTCAGGGATTTGTCTACAAAATGCTCAGGAAAAAAAATATAGTCTTAAATGACAAAAAAGCTTCAGGAAGTGAAAGACTTAATGAAAAAGATAGTGTAAAGTTTTGGCTTTCAGACGATACCTTTGAGGCTTTAAGCTCAGATAAGTCAAAAAAAGTTACTGCCATAAAAGAGCTTAAAAAAACAAAGCAAAGCTTTGATTTTAAGTCAAGTATAATATATGAAGATGAAGCCCTTATACTTATAGATAAGCCTGAAAATATACTTGTGCAAAAGTCGGATAAAAATGATATTTCATTAAATGATATGCTTCTTGCTTATCTTTTGAAAGAGGGAAAGATAGATGAAGAAAGCCTAAAAAGCTATACTCCATCTATTTGCAACCGCCTTGACAGAAATACAAAAGGCATAGTGATAGCGGCTAAGACACTTGCCGCTGCCAGAGTACTAAACGCTATAATAAAGGATAGGAGTATAAAAAAAGAGTATCTGTGTATAGTAAAAGGTGTGGCTAAAGAAGAGGACTGTCTTAATGCTTGGCTAAGAAAGGATGAAAAGACGAATAAAGTCTTGGTAAAAAAAGATGAATTTGACTTGGCAAAACCTATAAAAACACTGTATAAAAAGCTTTATACCAACGGTAACTACAGTCTTTTGTCGGTAGAGCTTATTACCGGAAGGACTCATCAAATAAGGGCTCACCTTGCAAGCGTGGGACTGCCGATAATAGGAGATATAAAGTACGGTGATAAAGAGGCTAATGCTTTGGCAAAGAAAAAGTACAAAGTGGAAAATCAGCTTTTGCAAGCATATAGGTTAACCTTTCCGAAGCTTTTAAAAGACTTTGCCTACCTTAGCGACAAATGTTTTGAAAGCGCTGTAGATAAAAAATTCATGGAGGTATTAAAGGAGTATACATGGCAACATGGAAGTCCAGAGGACTAAGAGGACAGGGACTTGAAGAAATGTTAAACTTTGTAAATGATATATATTTACAAAGGGGTTTGGCACTGATACAAAAGATACCCACACCTATAACTCCTATAGAAATAGATAAGAGAAACAGACATATTACACTGGCTTATTTTGATAAAAAAAGTACAGTTGATTATATAGGGGTGGTACAGGGAATACCGGTATGCTTTGATGCCAAAGAGTGTGCCTATGACAGATTTTCATTGGCAAATATACATGAACATCAAATAGATTTCATGAAGAGTTTCGAAGAGCAAAAAGGAATATCCTTCCTTATAATATACTTTACTCAAAGAGATGAAATATATTATATAAGTTACAGACAATTAAAAAGGTATTGGGACAGGATGCTTCTTGGCGGAAGAAAAAGTTTCACTTATGAAGAAGTGGATAAAGAATTTAGAATATTAAGAAATAAAGAGGTATATATACACTATTTGGAGCAGCTTCAAAAAGATTTAAGCGCCAGAGAGTAGTGTAGTAATAGGAATAATGAGAAAACTTGCTTTAAGTGATGAAGATTTATTAAGAATAGATAAACCTGCCAGATATATAGGCGGTGAGGTTAACTCAAGATATAAGGACATATCAAAAGTAGATATAAGATTCGTGATGTGCTTTCCGGATGTGTATGAGATCGGTATGAGTCATATCGGTATGCAAATACTTTACGATATGTTAAATAAAAGAACGGATACCTTTTGTGAGAGGCTTTTTTCACCATGGGTGGACATGGATAAGCTGCTTAGAGAAAAGGATATAGCACTTTTTTCTCTTGAAAGTCAGGAGGAGGTAAGAAAAGCCGACTTTTTGGGAATAACCCTGCAATATGAAATGTGTTATACCAATATCTTACAAATACTGGAGCTTTCCAAAATAGCCTTTCATGCCGTAGACAGAGGGGAAGATGAGCCTATAGTTATAGGCGGAGGACCTTGTACCTACAATCCTGAGCCGCTGGCTGACTTTTTTGATCTCTTTTACATAGGAGAGGGAGAAGTTTTGTATGACAGTCTGCTTGATCTGTATAAGGAATACAAGACTAAGGGCAAGAGCAGGGAAGAGTTTTTAAGAGCGGCAGCAAAACTTGAGGGGATATATGTGCCTTCATTTTATACTGTGGAATATGATGAAGATGGATTTATAAAGGAATTTGTCCCAAAGTACGAAGATGTACCGACAACAATACATAGGCAGGTAGTAACCGAGCTTGATGAAAAGACCTTTATGGATGCTCCTGTAGTACCTTTTATTAAGGTAACTCAGGACAGGGTAGTACTTGAGATAATGAGAGGTTGTATAAGAGGTTGCAGATTTTGTCAAGCCGGTTATGTATACAGACCTCAGAGGGAACATTCGGTAGAATATCTTAAAAAATACGCACTTGCCATGCTTGAGATCACCGGAGCCGAGGAAATATCTCTAAGCTCTTTAAGTTCAAGTGATTACAGCAGTCTTTTTGAACTCTTGGAATTTCTTATAGACTATACAAAAGTACAGGGTATAAATATTTCCCTACCCTCACTTAGAATAGATGCTTTTTCCTTGGATATAATGAAAAGAGTGCAGGATGTAAAGAAAAGTTCACTTACCTTTGCACCGGAAGCCGGTACACAAAGATTAAGAGATGTTATCAATAAGGGACTTAGTGAAGAAGATATACTGGGTGGAGCCATGCAGGCATTTCTTGGCGGCTGGAATAAGGTAAAGCTTTACTTTATGCTCGGACTACCTACAGAAACACAGGAAGATATAGAGGGAATAGCCCTACTTTGTGAAAGAATAGCCGAGGAATACTATACCATACCCAAGTCTGAAAGACAGGGTAAGGTGTCGATATCGGCAAGTTCATCCTTCTTCGTACCCAAGCCGTTTACCCCATTCCAGTGGTCTCCTATGTTAAAAAGCGAAGAATACCTTGACAGAGCCTATAAGGTAAAAGACACTATAAAAAAACAACTTAATCAAAAAAGTATTAAGTACCAGTATCATGATGCCGATGTAACCATACTTGAAGGAGTGCTTGCAAGGGGTGACAGAAAAATATCGAGGGTCATAGAAGCCGCTTACAAAAAAGGTGCCTTATATGATGCATGGACTGAATTTTTCAAATTAAGTACATGGGAAGAAGCCTTTAATGAATGCGGTATAGATATAGAGTTTTATACATTAAGAGAAAGAAGTACTGATGAGATACTGCCTTGGGACTTTATAGATATAGGAGTGGATAAAAGCTTTTTAATAAGAGAATATAAGAGGGCTTTAGGCTCTAAGATCTCTCCTAATTGCAGACAGGCTTGTATGAATTGCGGAGCTAATAAGTTTAACGGAGGGGTTTGTTATGAAGCTTAGAGTAAAGTTCTCTAAGACCGGACATATGAAATTTATAGGGCATTTGGACCTTATGAGATTTTTCCAAAAAGCCATAAGAAGAAGTAAGATAGATATAAAGTACAGCGAAGGATTCTCCCCCCATCAGATTATGAGCTTTGCCGCTCCCTTGGGACTGGGTATAGAAAGTTTCGGAGAATATATGGATATAGAACTTGTCAGTGATGAGATAAGCGACATTGAACTTAAAAACATAGAAAATTCTCTTAACCTATGTATGTGTGAGGGTCTTGAGATACTTAAGGTCATAGCTCTAAGCAGCAACAGTAAAAGTAAAAATGCCATGTCCTTGGTAGGACAGGCGGATTATTATTTGCTTAGCGATATAGAGCTTAGTAAGTTAAAAGAAGCCATAGAAAGCTTTAATAGCTTGGAAAGTATTATAGTAGAAAAAAAGTCTAAAGACACGGTAAAAGAAGTGGATATAAAACCGATGATAGTGTCTGTAGCTGCTTCAGAGTTTGAGGGAAGAAGTGTGGTATATATGAGGGTGCTGCAAGGCAGTGAAAACAACTTAAAACCGGAGCTTGTAGCGGATGCAATTAAAAAATATGTACTTGAAGACCTGTCGGTAAAAAGAATTATCCGAACGGAAATCTATGATAAAGAAGGTAGAAGTCTTGGTGACTATGGAAGGTAGTAAACTCTTAATAAGCAGCTATAAGGATAAATATCTGGCAGTGTACTATAAGGGTGATAAGGCTTATGATATAGAAGTGCTTGATAAAGGTCTAAGAATGCTTGACAGCATACATATAGCTAAAGTGGGAAATATAGTAGACAATATATCCGCTGCCTTTCTTGATATAGTAAGCCCGTCAAATAAAGACGAAAGACTTAAGGCTTATTACAGTTTGACGGATAATAAAAGGCATATATATACGGACTTTTCAGAGCATGAGAGATTTAAGCAAAATGATGAGATACTTGTGCAAATCACAAAGGAGGCGGCTAAGGGTAAAGCCTGCATAGCCTCTTCAAACATAAGCCTAAGCGGAGTATATACGGTACTAAACTTAGGTCAGGGAAAGATAACATTTTCCTCAAAAATAGATGATAAGGCTTGGAAGGAAGAAATAAAGTCCGAACTTATAAGGTATCTTGATAAGGACTTTAATCTTGTGCTTAGGACCAATTCTTATAAAGTAAAAAATGAGCTTATACAAAAAGAACTTTTACTACTTAGTGAAGAAATGAAAAGGCTTTTAGAAAAAGCAAAGCACACAAAGTCTCCGGCTCTTATAAAGCTTCCCGATAAGGAATATATAGGCTTATTAAAGCAGTTTCTTAACGAGGATCTTAAGGAGATTATAACCGACATAGATGAGGTCTTTGAGGACATAAGTGCCTATCTTAAAGACAGCGATAAAAGTAAGATTCTAAACTGTAGGTTATACAAGGATGAGTTACTGCCCTTAAATAAATTATATGCTTTGGACAGCCTTATAGAAGGTGTAAAGCAAAGAAAGGTATGGCTTAAAAACGGTGCATACATAGTTATAGACTATACCGAAGCGATGACGGTAATAGATGTCAATACAGGTAAGACCGATATCAATAAATCCGCACAAGAAACCGTATACTACACAAACCTTGAGGCGGCTAAGGAAATAGCAAGACAATTAAGACTTAGAAATATATCGGGAATTATAATTATAGATTTTATAGATATGAAGTCAAAGGAATTACGAGATAAACTGTTTAATAAACTTAATAAAGAGCTTAAAGAAGATAAAGTAAGGACTAGGGCTATTGATTATACGGCACTTAATCTGGTGGAGCTTACAAGGCAGAAGATAAAAAAGCCGCTGTATGAGGTTTTGTAAAGAATATATGCTCTTGTTAACATTATTTATGCTGCCTGATATGAAAATCTATAGTTAAAGGTTGATTATATAATATAATGAATTAAAGGATAATAGTAGCTTGCTGTCAAATTATAGTTAATTTTATAATATACCGGCTTAGAGGAGGAGTTAGATGACATTACAGCAACTAATATATTTGGTAACAGTCGCTGACTGCGGAAATATTACCGAAGCAGCAGAAAAATTATTTATTTCACAACCTTCTTTAAGTGCGTCTATTCATAATCTTGAAAAAGAAATGGGAGTTACAGCATTTATAAGATCAAACAAAGGGGTCGTGGTCACCGTAGAGGGAGAAGAGTTGCTTTCATTTGCTAGAATGCTTTTAGAGCAGGCTAATAACATGAAAGATCACTTTGGAAAAGGAGAAAGAAGAAGCCCGAAATTTTCCGTATCCTGTCAACATTATTCATTTGCGGTAAATGCGTTTGTAGATTTGATAAAAGAACATGCTGCTAATAAATATAATTTTATTATCAGAGAGACCAGAACCGGAGAGATTATTGAAGATGTTGCAAACGGTAAAAGTGAAGTGGGAGTTATATACCTATCACAGCATAATGAGGAAGTACTTTCAAAGCTGATAAAAAATAATCAGTTGATTTTTGAAGAACTTTATATTGCCAAGCCTCACATATTTATATGCAGGCAACATCCCTTAGCTTCAAAAGTAAAAATTACTATGGATGATCTAATGCCTTATCCTTATCTTGTATATGAGCAGGGCAACCGAAATTCATTCTATTTTTCAGAAGAGTTTATAAGTATGCTTGATTTTCCTAAAATCATTCAGGTCAGAGATAGGGCTACTTTGTTTAATTTGGTAATAGGTTTGAACGGTTTTACGGTAAGCAGCGGTGTTATTGACCATAAATTAAACGGAAGTGATATTATAGCTAAACCTTTACAGGTTGATAACATTATGAGAATCGGCATATTAAAAAAGAAAAATATTATTTTCAGCAGATATGCTTTAGATTATATTAAATCCTTGAAATATCACCTGTCCATAGGTTAAAACTATGAAGGAATCATATTTATATGTATTTTTCTATAATTTCTTGATTTGATAAAATAGGCACATCAAAGAAAGCAGAGGACAAGGATATGATAAATACACCTTTTAGATATGATTTTGTAGGAAGTTTTTTAAGACCGCAGGTGCTAAAGGATGCCAGAGTGAACTATCAGGACGGAAAAATTTCCAAAGAAGAGTTTGATAAAGTGGTAAATGAAGAAATTACCAAGGTAGTTACAAAACAAAAAGAACTTGGATTTCATGTAATTACGGACGGAGAATTCAGAAGAACATTTTGGCATCTTGATTTTATGTGGGGATTTGAGGGAGTTGCACATGAAAATACAGGAAACGGTATAGCTTTTAATGACGAGCTTGCACTTTTGGATGATACTTACCTTATCGGAAGAATAAGTGCAAAGGAGCATCCTTTTGTAGAATATTATAAGTTTTTAAAGCAGTTTGAAGATGAAAATACCGTTGCCAAATATACAATTCCGGCTCCGGCACAAACATTTCAACAGATGATCATTCCCGGAAATTTAGAAATAACAAGAAAGTTTTATCCGACCAATGAGGAACTGATTGAGGATATAGGAAGGGCTTATCAAAATATAATCAAGCAGTTTTATGAAGCCGGCTGTCATAATCTTCAGTTTGATGATTGTACATGGGGAGCGATTGTCGGAGATGCAGCGAAAATGAGATACAAATCACTTGGAATAGCCTTAGATGAAGTAAAAAAACAACTACTTGCGGTTAATAACCTTGCATTAGAGAATAAACCTGAGGATATGATTATTACATCACATATTTGCAGAGGAAATTATCATTCTACATATTTTAACAGTGGTGCTTATGATACAGTGGCTGATTATGTGTTTGCAAAAGAAAATGTAGATGCGCTTTTCCTTGAATATGATGATGAAAGATCGGGAGGATTTGCTCCGCTTGCAAAGGTCTCAGCTGATAAAAAAGTAGTGCTTGGGCTTATTACTACAAAGTCTCCGGTGCTTGAAGATAAGTCAAAAGTTATTGAAAGAATTTATGAAGCGGCAAAATATATACCGCTTGAGAGATTATGTTTAAGCCCACAGTGCGGGTTTGCTTCTTGTGAGATTGGAAATAAACTTACCGAAGAAGAGCAATGGAATAAACTTAAACTTGTAAAAGAAATAGCAGAAGAGGTTTGGGGAAAATAAATTAAAAAATCATTGAAAATACCTATTGGGTCATTTTTTGTAAGGTATCGGCTGCATACAGTCCGGTACCTTTTTTAGCGGAGTAAATATTAAATTTAATAAAATATTTACTTTGTTTACTTAGTGATTTATACTTAGTATGCAAATTAAACTAAGCAGTAAAAAGGATGAAGATTTATGGATAAAAAAAACACAGTAACCTGTTCATTTATATTAGACAAAGATATATATAATAATTATAAGAGTATTGTTGTCAAAAATAATAGTAATGTCAAAGGAGATCTGGTAAGACATATGCTTGATGTCATAAAATACCAGACAACAAATAAAGATACTATTGAAGCCTTAAAAGAAGTTGAAGCATTAAAAGCGAATCCCGATAAAAAAACTTATAATTCATTTAGTGAAATTCTAGCGGAGCCGGAGGATGAATAAGTATAAGATTGCTATAACAAAAAAGTTTAAAAAAGATTTGAAAACAGCTAAGATTCGAGGATATGATATTAATCTTATACAGCAGGTGGTAGATACAATTGCTTCAGGAAAAAAACTTGATGAAAAATATAAAGATCATGCACTTAATGGAATATACAAAGGTTGTAGAGAGTGTCATATAACACCTGACTGGCTGCTTATTTATGAGCTTACCAAAGAGGAGTTAATACTTTATTTGACAAGAACCGGAACACACAGCGACCTTTTAGCTTAGCGTAAAAAAATTGTAGGAAAAAATGATAAAAAAAATAAAGAGTTCCGAC
>CAJPUK010000040.1 GCA_905373785.1 uncultured Johnsonella sp.
GAGGCTCACCGGATCCGCAGGGGCATTTTGCATTTTCTGCCATAATATTCTGCACCGGAGTCTGTGCCTTATAATCTCCCGGTATAGCGTCCTTATTGATAGCGGTAAATGCATTGCTGTACTCTGCCGGACTCTTATATCCGGTACTTGGTATATAGCTGCTTGTTACGCTTACAGCCGCTGTGCTGTCAGGCTTCCATGCTGCCGGTATGGGCAGTTCTTCTTTCTTGCTCTCACAAGCGCAGCTACAAGTTTCTTTCTTAGCTGCAAGTACTCTTTCAAGCTCAGGATAATTAAAGCTCTTGTCATCTTCTGCAAGCCTTGTGGCATCTTTTATACCATATGCTATCCTCTTTATATTAAGAAGGTGCATAGGTCCTACATTTTGTGAGGTCGCACTGCCTCCCCAAGTACCGCAGCCAAGTGTAAATGAGGTCAAAAGTCCTGTACTTGCTCCCGTTCCTCCCATAGAAGAACCGGTATTTACAAGTATTCTTGATGCCGGCTTTTGAGTAAATGCCATAGCTATATCTCTGTCTTCGGTATGTATACTCATGGTATGTCCTATACCGTTTTGTAAAAGTCTTATACTTAACTCACAAGCCTCATGCCAATCTTTTACAGTGTAAAACGCAAGTACTGTTGTAAGTTTCTCATAAGACAGAGGATAGTCGTTACCTACTCCCTGCTGCTCGCCTATAAGCACCGTAGTACTCTCCGGTACATAAAATCCTGCCGCATCTGCTATAACCTTTGCCGCTCTTCCTACAAACTTCGCATTCATAGCATGACCGTTTTTGAAAAGTATCTTGCATACCTTAGCTGTTTCTTCTTTATTCATAAAGTAGGCATTGTTTTTCTTAAACTCTTCAACTACCGCCTGTCTGTTGCACTCTTCCACTATAATGGACTGCTCTGAAGCACATATAGTACCGTAGTCAAAGGTCTTACTTGCGATTATATTTTTAACGGCTTTTTCTATATTGGCAGTTCTTTCTATGTATGCCGGTGAATTGCCCGCTCCTACTCCCAGTGCCGGTTTCCCTGCCGAGTATGAAGCCTTTACCATACCGGGACCGCCTGTAGCTATTATCATCTTGACCTCTTCTGCCTTCATAAGCGTATTGGTCGCATCAATAGTAGGTGTCTTAATACACTGAATTACATTCTCCGGCGCTCCGGCTGCAACAGCCGCCTCATTCATAATTTCCACTGCCCTCAGTGTGCACTTAAGTGCTGAAGGGTGTGGTGAAAATACTATAGCGTTTCTTGACTTTATAGCTATCATAGACTTGAATATGGCAGTTGAGGTAGGGTTGGTAGAAGGTACTATGCCCATCAAAAGTCCCATAGGCTCCGCTATATCCATAACCATATTTCTGCTGTCTTCATGAATTACGCCTATAGTCTTCATGTCCCTGATCTCATCATAAAGCAGTACGGATGCCATGTGATTCTTGTAAGTCTTGTCTTCTATCTTACCGAATCCGGTCTCTTCTACTGCCATTTTTGCCAAGCATACCGCATGTTCCTTGGCAATTTTTACCATATTGACCAGTATAGCATCTATCTGAGTTTTTGTATACTCTGCAAGCTTTTTAGTAGCCACTTCGCCAAGTCTTGCCAAATCTCTGGCTTCCTGTATGGATTGTAGATCCAAATCCATATTGCCCATTTAAACACCTCCTTATTTATCTTTTAGGTATACTCATTAATTTTTCAATAAGCTTTAGCTTGCTTAGTTTTGCTAAATTCTTAGCATCACAACTCTTATCCGTCTCTAAGATTATTTCTTTTAGTTTTGGATTCGTAAGTCTTTCTAAACTCCTTAAAAGCAAAGACTCATCCGCCTTAAGTCTTGCCTGCTCAAAGTCCGCCTTGGAGTTTATCTCTACATACTCTGTATCTTCAAGCTCTATCTTGCTTTGCACAAAGTCTTTACCATCCTCTGTCAAAGCTTTATTTTCGGTACTCTCAACAAATTTAATTTCTTCCTTAAGTTCTAAACCGCCTTCAACTTTGTCTGAAATTATAATCTCTTCTTTATCTTTTGATAAGTTTTTTTCTTCTTTAAGTTCTTTTATATCAGCAAGCAACAAATCATGAACATCACTTACCGGTCTGGGGATCACATGCTTGGATACCAAAAGGCTCTTATCAAGGTTTTCCACTGCATAAGCTCCGGCTTCAACTGAAGCCTTTACCGCAGCCACATCACCTTCTACAATAACGGTTATAAGACCGCCGCCAACCTTTTCTTTGCTTACAAGCCTTACATTTGCCGTCTTAAGCATAACATCCGCACTTTCAATTGCTGCAAGTACGCCCCTTGTTTCAATCATACCGATAGCCTGCAAAACTCCCTCCTTTCCGCCTTATATATGCCCTCTAATATTTGTTAGTAAGTAGCATAAAATACCTTCACCTTACCCACAGAGCCGAATTTGACCTTTGCGCCCTTAGGTGCATACAGGCAGTCGCCTGCCGATGCCGTACATACCTTACCGTCTATAGTAATATTGATACTTCCTTCTATTACATAGTATATCTCATGTATGGTAACTTCCCAGTCAAAGCAACAATCTTCTATAGTCAAAAATCCTGCATTCATAGGTGAGGAGTCCGTGGCTGATATAAGTTCCTGATAGTATACCTTACCGTCATCGGCAGGGTTTCCCGTATCAAGTTTATCCATCTTTACCGTAGAGCCTCTTACTATCTTAAGTCCTTTAGTCGTCTCTGATAAATACTTTTGTTCACACATGAACTTTTCTAAAATACCGTTGAATTTATCGCTTCCGAACATTGCACTGAGTGCTTTGTATATAAGTTCACTGTCTATCCCGTTGTAAGATGACTTTTGGCATGAAGTTTCATTAGCCTCAGGTTTTGCACAGCTACATTCACCTATAACTATTTCCACTCCGGCATTCTTAAAAGCATCTTTAGCTGAAGGAGTACATAATGTGGACTTATCTGCATGAAAAACCTTGTTGCCTGTTTTTATAAATTCTTCAGCCTCTTTCAAACAAATCAACTTTTTCATTCAATATATCCTTTCTTGTAACACTTTTGGGCAATTATTTAATATAATTCCGCTTATTATTAAAGTAAGCTTGGTATAAGTATACTTGACGGCGAAGGTATGATCTCTGAATTTACCATAAGACACTGATCCGTAGCCGCCTTTTTGCCGGCTTCAACTCCTGCCTCCACGGCTGCGACATCTCCGGTAAATACAAATAACGCCTTTCCTCCCATACCGTTTCCAAGTCTTAGTTCTATAGCATAAAGCTCAGCCGCCTTTAGTACTACATCTGCCATTATGACCATGCTTGCCATGGAAAATGACTCCATAATACCCACTGCCGATATCTCGGCAGGTGCTGTAGTTCCGGTTATTGCCGGAAAAACTTCAGGATGCACATTAGGTATTATAATCGAATCTACATAGTACTCTTTGGCTGTACTTTCTCCGTGTCGAACTGATGTTTCTACTGCTGCAACATCACCATGCACTATGACAATATACTTACCGGGACAGGTTGGAGATGAGGTAACTATATCAACATCCGCTACTTTTACCATTGCATCGGCAATATATATACCTCTTGCCATGCTGTTTACTTCAAGCATTCCTATAGCCTTTGCCAATTTAATCCCTCCTTATCGTAATATAATTATCATCTATGGCGCTTACCACTCCATCTATACTTGAGTGTACATTCGCTCCAAGTGCGGCTTCTTTTATTGCAGCCACCTGCTGCCCCTTACTTACTCTGTCTCCCGGACTTACTATACTGATTGCAGGAGCACCTACATGCTGTCTTAGAGATAATTTTATCTCTTTTACATCAAAAGCTTTTTCTATATAGGGAGCCGGCTTATCAAAATCATGCAGTCCCAGCCTTGCTATAAGCCTTTTACTCGGAACCATTCTAAACTCCCTGTTTGCTCTTGCTTCAAAGACCTCTTTTGTAGGTCTGTATCTTATGCCTTCTTTAAGCAGCTTTTCTCTGAAAAAATTATTGGCATACATAGGATTTATACCTGCCGGACAGGAAAACAGGTCACATAAATTACATTGCACGCACAGTTGAGCAATTTTTTGACCTTCCGGATCATCTATGTCAAAAGCCTGTGTTCTAATCATTTTATGAGGCTGTATTGCGTGTCCTAAAAGATATCTCGGGCAAAGATCCGTACACATTCTGCACTGCTCACAGGAACCTCTGTTTTTCTTCTTAGCCTGCTCCTTTGTGGTAGACTTTTTTCTTATAAGATAATGCTCTTTGCTAAGCAATATATAGCCCTTGCTTTTTTTGGTAACCGAATCATCCAAGGAAGTAAGTAAAGGTCCCATCATGGGTCCTCCGTTTACTATTCCGTAGTTTTCGGGATCCTTTATGCCAAGTTGCTTAAGCAGCTCCCTTATTCTAATACCTACCGGAACTTTTACCGTACAAGGAGCAGCTATATCTCCGCTTACCGTAAGATATGTCATGGTAACAGGTATATCCGAGATTGCATTATATACATTAAGCGCCGTCTCCGTATTCATAACCACGCAGCCTACATTTATAGGTATACCAAGTTCCGGAACCACTCTTTTTGTGATCTCATATACCAAAACCTGCTCATCACCTGCCGGATATACATCCTTTAGCTCATGCACGCTCATAAATTCTTCAAATGAAAGAGCCTTTATCCTGTCTCTAAGTCTTTCTATTACAGCCTTATGCTTGTACTTTATACCTATTACCGCCTGCTTTGCCTCTACAAGCTCTCTACAGGCTGCGAAACCTTTAAGTACCTCATCGGTATACATATACATAAGTTGCTGATCCACCCTGAGCAAGGGTTCACATTCCGCACCGTTCATCAGTAGGTACTCAGCTTTTGATGAAAGCTTTACATGTGTTGGAAAGCCTGCACCCCCTGCACCTACTATACCGGCAGCTTTAATCTTTTCCAACAGATCCATACTATGCCTCTCTTGTTTCAAAGCCTGTACAGTCTTCGTCTATAATTCCCACTATTGCCGCATCTACAGGTATCTCATCATTTCTTAACATCCTTCTTGCAGCAGAACCAAAAGTTACTATGACTCTGTCTCCTACACCGGCACTGATGATATCCGCCACTACCATTCTTTTGCCGGCATCCTTTCCACCCATGACCTCTACAAGCATAAACTTAAGTCCGTTAAGACTCTCCGCCTTTCTTGTCGACCATATGTGGTCTATGACCTTAGCTGTCAACATATGTCTTTCCTCTCTTCAAGCCTCACTTTGATCTGTGCCATGGCAGCCTCTACGGATGCCGTATCGCCGAAGATAGCAAGCATGATCATGTTCTGCGGACAGCTTCCTCTTATATCTTCAACCCATACACCTACCGCCTTTTCAGCCACATCGGAAGCCACAACCATATCAATAAGCTTGCCCTGAACCAATCCGATAGCCGACACATCTTCAGGATATACACTGTTTGGAGAGCCTTTTCTCCTCATCAGTATATCTAAAGTACCCTTAGATGGAGACTTTATAATTCTATAATCCATATAATTTACCTACATTTCTTCCTGTTTGCAAGAAAGCGCTATCCCCAGTGGGGTTACAAACATAGGATTTTTAGGCTTGGTTGTCTTTATCTTTGTATATTTTTCAACTATCTCTTCTATACCGCTAAGACAACTTGTTCCGCCTACCAAAGCTATTTCATCTATATCATGACCCTTGACGGCTCTTAGAATTATAGATGAAACCTTTTCAACTACCGGCTTTAGTACAACCAGCAGTTCTTTATGATTTTTTACATCTCTTTTGTACTTTTCCGCCTCTTCAAAACTTTTGGAATATGCACCTGCAACAACTAAAGAAAAATGTGTACCTCCGGTAGGCTCATCCGTAACATAGACTACCTTTTTATCTTTCAGTACGGAAATACCCGTAGTACCTCCTCCTATGTCAACAACCGCACCGTTAGTCATCTTAAGCAGTTCATTGGCTGCTGTAGGTTCATCAAGCACATTGCTCAGCTCAAACCCGGCTGCCATTACTACATTTCTTATAGCTCCCGAATCCAGTTCGTCAGTTCCCGGAGGAATTGCCGCTGCCGCATATATAAGCTCGGTTTCAAGCTGCTTTTCTATCTTTTCTTTAAGCTCTTTGACTATCTGTACCGCTCCTACATAGTCCACCACCATGCCGTCTCTTACCACATCCGCATACTTATAAGCTCCGGCTACCGGTTTGAATTCCTCATCCAGTACGGCTATAACTACACAGGCGGTTCCAAGATCCACGCCGGTATAAAATACTTTTGATTTTGTTTTTATCGGATTCTTGACGACTTTTTCAAAATCATCTATCATCTTGTCGCAATACCTATAATCTAATGACATAATCAACTCCCGAATGAGGTATTTATAATAAGTGAAAGCTCATTAATTGTCTGTAATACCCATTTTTTTAATATTTCTTTATTTTCGTTGCTTATATCTTCACTTTCATCAACCTCTTCATAAAAGATATCAAAAAGTGAGATAAGTCTATGAAGCATAAGCAACTGCTTTGCACCCTTTGACTGTATATGAAACTCATTGATACTCATACATTCGACAATTTCTTGCTGCTTTATATCAACAACAGAAAAGTTAAAGTTCGATATACACTCAAAACATCTTATCAGAATAGACAGCTCATTGCTTATTTTTGCCAGCTTTCTTGCTATGTCAGGATAGGCTTCCAAAAGCTTTGCCGCAGCGTATAAGCTTTCTGAATATAAATACTTAAGTTTTCTTCTAAGCTTTCTTGCCTTAGTATTTTTACAAAGCTTATCACCTGTGCCTCTCTCTTCCAAGTGCTCTTTTGTACCTTCTTTAGCAGTTTTATCAGTTTTAGAACTATTCTTATCATAGAGCCTAAGCCCTCTGTCTAAAAGAAACTGCCTTGCTCCCGGGGTAAGTTTACAATCGGGCGGTACTTCAAACCCCTCAAAAGATTGCCCTCGATACTTTTGCCTTAATTCATTTTCAGTAATAAAATGCAATCTCCTACCCCCTTTCCTTTATAGTTTATATTTACTAAGTAAGTATGATTTTAATTCCTCTATACCCTCACTTAAGTTTTTCTCAATCCTAAAGTAAGGCTCGGCTGCACCTATGTATTTAAGTTTTGCTATTACCTTAGTCTCATCTTCTTCATAATCGGCATTTGTAATAACCCCATAGGTATCCTTATTAAAAACTTTGGCAAAGCCGAAGGAATATTCATCATTTTTTTGTTTTTTATCTACTATTATGAGTATACAGGCTGCATCCTGTGATACGGCTATAACTTGACTATACATCCATGTGTTTTCTATATAGGCACTCGGCACATATATCGTATTTTTCCCATATATTATATCTGCGGCCTTTCTTAAGCTGCCTTCACAATCATTTAATTTGGCAGCAATATATGACTTGCCCGATTTTTTAGGTCCTATAAGCATAATACGCTTTTTTTTCATGTTCTTGTAATCTCGACCACATCAAATTGCAACAACTTTGCAAGTTTATCTATAACTGTTCCCAGTGCGGTTTCCACACTTTGCACATCACCGTTAATAAGCACCGCACCTGTGAATCTGTCAAGAAAGCCTATCTCGACATCCGCCGCCTTTGTAGCTATATCAGCCGCAATTATGGCAGTCTCTCCCGGAGTAAGTGTAAGTATGCCTATAGCTCCGCTTTCTTCTATGCCGAGTCTATCATATATATCGGCTACCGGAGAGGCTATGATATGTGCCAAAGTTACCTGTTTACCCGGAACAGACTCCTGTATGACTCTTTGAATATCTTTCTTATCTTCCATCATAGCAAAGCTCCTAATGCCTTAATATATTTACCTCAAAGTCATGTGCATCAAAGTATGACTTTATCCTTGCCAGATCCTCCTCACTTAAAGGCTCCTGCTCATTAAGCTCATAGTCCCAACCAAGCTGTACATACTTATATACGCCGAGTTTATGATAGGGAAGTACATCCACTCCGAGGAAATTCTTATAATTCCTATAAGGGCTTAAAAACTCTATAACAGCTTCTATCTCTTCTTTATAGTCATTGATTCCCTTTAACATAGGCATTCTTACCTTGACATTATATCTTCTTTCCAAAAGCTCTTTTATATTGTCTAAGATCCTCTCATTTCTTACTCCCGTATACTTCATATGCATCTCGGGATCCATGTGCTTTATATCTATAAGAAATGTATCCGTAAACTCAGCCACCTTAAGTAAGTTCTCAAGTTTTACATAGCCGCAGGTCTCTATAGCTGTATTGATGCCGCCTCTTTTACAGGTCATTAAAAGACTTCTTGCACTCTCAGCCTGAGCCGTAACCTCTCCGCCTCCAAGTGTTACTCCGCCGCCGGATATATCGTAAAAGGTTCTGTCTTCTTCCACATAGCTGTAAAGTTCCGATATCTTGACCTTCTCACCGGCAATCTTTAACGCCTTGTTACAGCAGACTTCCTCACATTTTCTGCATCCGTTACAATTTATACTTCTGTCAACTATGTGTACGCCGTCTATCATTTTATGAATATTTACCGGACAGACCTTAGCACATTCTCCACAGTTCATGCATAAATCCTGTTTAAACATAACAGAATATCCTGTTTCCAAGCTCTCCGGATTGGAACACCACTTACATCTAAGCGGGCAGCCCTTAAAGAACACCAAGGTTCTTATGCCGGGTCCGTCATAGGTATTATATTTTTGTTTGTTAAATATAAGTGCCTGTCTTTCTATGCAGCCTTCCTTTTCATTATTCATATCATGTTCTTTCTATACAAAGATATCCGGTATAATTTTAATTTGTTAATATTGTATATATAAATTTTATTTTCAGTGTAGTGCTGCTTAAAATTATACAAATTATTTTTAGAACACTACACTGATTTTATATAAGCAAACTATTACATACTAAGCGACATCTTTGTACTAATTATTTTTATATCTTCTTAGAATTTATCAAGTACAGTACGGCTTATGATCTCATCCTGTACGTCCTTACATAACTCTACGAAGAAGGCACTATATCCGGCAACACGCACTACCAAGTCTCTGTAAAGTTCAGGATGCTTTTGTGCATCTATAAGTGTCTTGTTGTCAAGGTAGTTAAACTGCATTTCTCCGTTACCGAATATACTTGCGGAACGAAGTAAGGCTATAATTCCTTCCTCACCCTGAGGTGTATCAAGAAGTCCTGCCATAAGCTTAAAGTTATGTACCATACCTATGTTCATATTGTCGTTACTGAGCTTGGATACTGACTTAATAATAGCTGTAGGTCCCTTATAGTCGGCACCCTGAGTTGGGCTTATACCGTCTGAAAGCGGTGTCCAAGCCTTTCTTCCGTTTGCACTTGCACCGGTTAATTGCCCAAGCGGAGTGTTATTGGAAATTGACAGTGTACCGTGACTGAGTACTGAGTAAAGTGTCTTAAACTTCCTGTGATACATCTCAGTAAAGTTGATAAGGTCTGCTGCTATATAGTCTGCATAATCATCATCATTACCGTACTTAGGAGCATCAAGGCAGTCTTTTCTGATTTGATCAAAACCTTCAAAGTCAGCCTTAAGTGCCTCATTAAGCTGTGCAAGTGTATACTTCTTATCATCAAATACAAGTTTTTTAATTGCTGCCATTGCATCCGTATAGGTTGCAAGTCCTGACCATACAACACCCGGTCCGAAGTTATACATAGCTCCGCCTGCTGAAACATCCTTTCCATGCTCCATACAGCCTTCATACATAATGGACATAAGAGGCTTAGGTGCTATATCTCTGTGTACCCTTTGTGTTATTACAGTCGCTACGGAAGTCCACTTGGTTATGTACTTTATCTGCTCCTTTACTGCCGCTTCAAACTGCTCATAGGTCTTGTACTGTGATACATCTCCGAAGTCAGGAGTAACCTGCTTTCCGTACCAAAGAGGTATACCATGGTTAAGTGTAAGCTCTATGGCTATAGGCCACTGTGTATATGCGGTAGAAGTCCACTGATAAAGTCTTCCCGCCTTCTGAGGCTCTACACAACCCATAAGACAGTAGTCTCTCGCATCTTCTATAGAAACTCCCTTGGCAAGCATCATCTTGATATGTGTATCATCAAAGTGGCAAGCCGGGAAGCCCATTCCCGATCTTACTACATCAACTATCTTCTTAAGGTACTTTTGCGGTGATTTGTTGTGTATTCTTGCCGCCAATGAAGGCTGGTAAATCTTTACATGTCTTACCGCATCCATCAAAAGATAGGTCAAATCATTGGTAGCATCTCTTCCTTCTCTTGTAACACCGCCTACGCACATATTTACAAAAGGTTGATAGCCTGCAAAGAACTTGGAGCCGCCCTCACTTGTGATCCACATCATCTCCGACATCTTGATAAGCATACAGCCTGCCAGTTCAAATGCCTCATAATCATTCATTCTTCCGGACTCTATATCGGCTTTATAATACGGATACATATATTGATCCACTCTACCTATAGACATACCGGTCTGGTTCTCTTCAACTACCAACAAAGACTCGACTGTCCATACTGACTGTATAGCCTCCCAGAAGGTAGTAGGCTTGTGTGCAGGAACCTTTGCATTGATTTGGGAAATCATTTGCAGTTCAGCTTTTCTCTTTGGATTGCTTTCTTTTCTTGCAAGCTCTGCCGCATACTCAGACATTCTTCTTGCATAAATCATTACACCCTCTGTGGTGTCTATAACTGATTTATAAAAATAAATTTTATCTATATCACAGGGATTTTCGTAATCAAGCTTTTCAAGATGAGCCTTGGCTTCATTTTGGATATCAAGCATACCCTTCTTCATAAGTATTACATCATAACCGGGGTTTGAGTCTCCTCCACCGTTTACCGCATGGTAAGAACAGTCTGATACGAAGGACTCTCCTGAAAGCTCCCATACTCCGGCTTCCCTGAACTGATCCTCGCACATCTCATCTACGCTCTTGCCTGCCCAAAACGGAAAAAGCTCTTCTCTCATTATCTTCTTGTCTTCTTCAGACACAAAGAAAGGATCCTGAGGTCTTGTAGCTATGGTATCCATCTCATCTCTCATCCATCTCCATGCGATATCGGGAGAGAATGCTCCGGCTCTCGGCTTACCGCAAGGAGAGCCTACTATCAGCTCATCATCCTGAATTACCAAAGGTGCGGTCTCGCAGCAATACTTAAAACTCTTTGCTCTAAGAAGTATCTTGGGCATTCCCGGATTTTCCTTAGCTATCTTTGTTATAGCCCTTGCTCTGTGTGTTGTAATAGTAGGTACTTGCTTTAGGAAATTCTCTTTAAGTCTTTTAAGCCTCTCTGTCATGCCGTCAGGTATTCCTGTATTGGTTTGTGTACTTGAACTTGTGTTCACATTGTTTGTATTCTTCTCTTCTACAGAAACACTTTCAAACATCTTCATAAGCGCTTGGCGTTCCGCTTCACTCATGTTCTTGGTAGCTTCTGCAAGTTTTTCGGAAAACTCTCTTATATCCACTATCTTACCTCTCTTTCTGCTAGTTATTATCCATGTCCTTCATTATATCTAAAAATAATTGCTTAATAAGCAGCATATCTATATGTTTACTGCCCTTATTAAGGCAAACATCCTTTTCCAACTCTTTATCAAGGTTACATTCTTTTTTTACTTTTTCTACTTCTTTTATTCCGTATCCTACCTTCCTTATGTAAATAAGGTTCATCGGAGATACATTATCTGCGCTTATACCCTTGCCTGCCGATCCGCTTCCAAGTGTCATAGCCGGAAATAAATTCGTGGTAATTCCCATACTTCCATAGGTTGCTGAAGTATTTACAAGCATTCTTCCCACAGGCTTTTTAAGTGCAAACTGCTCTATAACATCAGGATCTTTGGAATGTATTACCAAAGTATGTCCCTGCCTTTCACTGAGTAAAAGCTCTATACACTTCTCACAGGCATCCATCCAATCATCTTCCACATAATAAGCCATAACCGGACAAAGCTTCTCTCTTGAATAGGGATTATTCTCCGATACATACTTTTGAAATGACAACAAAAGCCTTGTATCATCAGGCACCAAGAAATTTGCCTGTTGCGCAAGGAATTTTGCCGACTTTCCTATCATGCGCCTGTTGAGACTTTTATCCTCGTGGTATATGAGCTTAGCAAGCCTTTCTTCTTCCTCTTCACTCATAAAATAAGCTCCGAATTTTTTGAAAGCCTCTCTTACCTTAGGCTCTATCATTTTATCAACGACCACACTTTGCTCGGATGCCGATATTATACCGTAGTCAAAAGTCCTGCTTTTTATAATATCTAAAACAGCCTTTTCAACATCGGCAGTTCTTTCTATAAATGCCGGTCCGTTTCCCATACTTCCGTATATAAGCGGCTTACCTGTTTTGTATGCTTCTTTTAGAAGTTTCGGTACTCCGGTATTGAGTATCATAGACACCGCAGGATGATTTATAAGTTCCATGGTTCCCGGCTTAGTTACGGTACTCATATAACTTATTACATCATCCGGCAGTCCTGCACTCTTGCCTGCCATGATCATTATGTCCAAAGTCTTTATGATAACATTCTTGGCTCTTGGGTGAGGTGCAAATATTATGCTGTTTCCGGACTTTATACTGATCAAGGTCTTATATATAGTCGTAGATACCGGACTTGTAGAAGGGCAGAGTGCAACTATTACTCCCATGGCTATGCCTATGTCAACTATAGACTTATCCTTATCGTAGCCTATTACACCTACGCACTTCATATCTTTTGTATTTTTAAGCACAAAATCAGCTATAAACTTATTCTTAAAACACTTATCATGCCAAGAACCGTAATCCGTCTCTTCTTTGGAAAGTTTTGCAAGCTCTTTTGCATGTTTTGAAATCTCTAAAGCCATAGCTTCAACTATTACATCAAGCCTATCCTGTGTATAACTTGCAAATACCTGCTGTGCTTCTTTAGATCTTTCTGCAAGGATCCTCGCTTCTTGAATAGAAAGTAAATCATTATCTATAATATTCATACCTTCCTACCCTTATTAAATACTTAGTCCTCCGCTAATGAAGGATTCAACTTCTCAAGTGAATATCTTCTTGTGATCTTTTCAAGATCCTCATGCGGTCTTGCGATTACTACAGAGCTGTATACTTCCGCTCCCATCTCATTAACGGCGTTAACTCCGGCATCTACCGCTGTCTTACAAGCTGCCACATCTCCGCTTACAAGTACTGATATATATCCTGATGCTACGTTCTCAAATCCGATAAGCTCTACATCCGCAGCCTTACACATAGCGTCCGCAGCTTCCAGTACGAACACTATACCGAAAGTTTCTATCAAACCTATCGCTTCATATCTCTTCATATATTATTCCTCCAATCGGCTCTTACTCGGCATCTATGTCATATATTGAGACTACATCGCCTACCGCTCTGATAGGTCTTGGCATAACATTTTTAGCTGTAAGCTTTCCTATAGCTGCCGCCGCTGCCGCTCCGGCTTCTACAGAAGACTTAACTGCCGCCACATCTCCCTTTACCATAATCGTAACCAGTGTGGAGCCTACATTTTCATAGGCTATAAGCTCTACATCCGCAGCTTTAAGCATCTTATCTGCCGCTTCTATAGCAGGAACCATGCCTACGGTCTCTATAAGACCAAGTGCTTCGCCGCCCTTATATCTCATACTAAAACCTCCTTTACCTAATCGGGTATATATTTATTGATAGTATCCGCACCGTCTTTTGGTGCATGATAAAATACTTTAAGTTCATTATTGCCGTCAAGTTCAAATCTTGTCTCAGCCAAAAGCCCGTTAGCCTCCGCTGTCATAAGTGCCTCTATTACGGCTTTTTTATTAAGAGCCTTGAAACTGCCGTATTCCGGCTTTAATGCCTTTATAACATCATCTGCTGAGGCTTCTTCAACCTTGGTAAAATACTTTAAAATCGCATAGTTTAAAGGTTTCATACTCTTAAGCCTCCTTCTTTTTGAAAAAATCCAACGGATTTACTGCTATTAACAAAATACCGAAGCTCATAACTATCGCACCTACCCACACTATAGGATGAACATCCCAACCCGGCTGCTTAAGCATAACACCAAGCACAAGGTAGCAAAAAAGAGGTCCCCAGAAAGAGTAGGCTCCGTTACAAGCCATACCGAGTGCCGCTCCGCACATTGAGTTACCCTTGTACCAGAGTGAGAAAGCAAAAAGTGCAAAGAAACCGCTTATTAAAAAGAATAACATTGACGGCATATCCGCAAGTGCCTTAAATGTAAGGCTTACACCGGCAAGAGCATTACCTGAAAGTAAGCTGAGCAAAGGAACAAGTATGATAAGGTTTACCAGTCCTGATACGGTTTGCCTTATCATAATGCCGATCTCAACATCTATAAGAGAAGTTCCGAAACCTCCCACAACTCCCTCAAGTCCCCAGCCAAATGCCGCCACCAAAGCTACAAGCATACCGAAAAGCATAGTTGAGTCAATAGCTCCGCCTGTCATGCTGGTACTTCCGATCAGAATACTTGCAAGTACACAGGTTGCCACACCGAGGCACATACGGGCATTAAGCTCCTGCTTAAAGATGATTCTTCCGAGTATGGCTCCTATAGCCGGACAAAGTGCCGTAATAGGTATGATAATTGAGCCTGCTGTCTGTAAGGCTACAATATAGGCAGTTCCTGCTATAGGTCCTCCTATAATGGCTGCCAATATCATAATGCGCCCCGGCTTACTGTTGATACATCTGAAAAAATCACCTATTTTACCGCTTCGTGCTGCAAAGATCCATGCCCATATAGCACTCATAGTATCATTAAGTGCACTTCCCAAGGCACCGAGTACGTAGACGGTTATAAAGGTTGACAAAACCGTATTCTCTCCAAGCCAATCAGCCCATACCCCCTTGCCCATTGCCGCATTGACAAAAGCGGAGTACATACCGTAGCTCATACCTGAAAGTATTGCAACAGTTATACCTTTCTTAAAGAAATCAGCAGTAAGTTTCTTTTTTGCTTCCAGTGCCAAAGCATTTTGTTGATTTGTAGCACCCATAAAATAACCCCCTTTATTTTTTATAATAAAACGGATCCATCCGCTTAATTTACTACGCCCTATCAGCTATAAACTATCTTTTATTTTAATTTTGACAGCTACACCCTTATTGTAAACACGCATATAAGTTACCTGTAAACTATCTTTTATTTTAAATTCATACCTTCATTTTATAATTACTAAAGCCCCTATGCTTTTCATACTTACTTAGTACTAAAACTAAAAGTCCTTAATATATTATGACGATTGTCTTTTGAATAATATACTAAGTTGATTAAAAAATTGTTACAAATGTATCTATATAAATACATAGCTATTAGGTAGATTTTAACACTCCCCCTTAAGGGAATGTCAATAAGTATTATGATAATTTTGCATTTTTTATTCAATTAAAAGTAAACATGATAATTATTACTATTACTTTAATTCTTAAATATCTTTTATCAGCACAATATTTTTATTATTTTTTGAATACATTATAATTATCACTTTATTAATGTTTATCTTATAATAAAGCTGATTATTTGTAGAATAGGTCAGAATAAGCCGTTGTTACAGTTCAGGTAGTCGGATATATCTATGTATAATATGCTAAATGAAAGCTCGCTTTCAGGCACATATTATACATAGATATATAACAGGCTACTGTCGACATTCATCTTCGTCTGATTTATAAATAAGGTTAAACATTTTTAGGTTGTTTTGACGAAGATGAATGAGCTACCTGAACTGTAACAAGCCGTTACTTTATTTGCCTATAAACCTACAGTAATACTTGCTTATACATTTATAGTATTATATAATAATGAAAAATATAACAATATAAAATAATTAAAAGTAACACGGAGGAACTATGAAGATATCTACCAAAGGGCGATATGCGCTTAGAATAATGATAGATTTGGCAAAGCATCAAAGCGATGATTTTGTAACCTTAAAAGATATAGCCAATCGTCAGGAAATGTCGGAAAAATATCTGGAAAGTATCATCAAGGTTTTAGTTAAAAATCAAATTTTAGTAGGACTTAGGGGTAAAGGCGGCGGCTATAAACTCACAAAACCTGTTGAAGAATATACGGTATGGGATATACTTAATGTTTCAGAAGACCATCTTTTGATCGTAGATGACTCGCTTATGCACAATAAATCTGTATTAAATGATTCAGACAAG
>CAJPUK010000041.1 GCA_905373785.1 uncultured Johnsonella sp.
GGACGATAGTCAAGAAACTGCTGTAGACAGTGAGGAAAAGACAGATGAACAGGAGTCTTTATCTGCAATAGAGGTTCCGCCAAACAGTGCCCAGGATGACGGCAATCTGTTCGGCAATACTTTATGCTACGCACGTATAATAAGAGCAGGTGACAATATATATTTTAGAAATGCCTTTGACAATGAAAGACTGTACAGCATAGGTGCCAACGGTGCCCTGGCACCGGCTTTCGGGGAGATATATCCTAAGGATATGCAGTACAAGGACGGTTATATATATTATGCCAATACCGCAAGGGGAGATATACCGAGTCAGGATACGGACAGAAATATTTACAGGCTTAATGTAAGTACGGGAGTTAACGAAAGACTTACCAATATAAGTTTTGATAATTCCGCAAATGATGTATGGTTAAGTCTGGATACCCTGGTTGGAGATTATTGCTATTTTACCTATTATGACGGTAAAAAGCAGGGCTATCATATAGCCTGTGTGAATATTACCAACGCCCAAACCGGAGATATACATATAATTCCGGTGGATAATTGTAAGGGCAGCCCCATGCCCAATGTAGTTGATAATAAATTATACTACAGAGCAAAGGACGGCTTAAATCTAATTGATCTTTCAACCGGAGAAAATGCTCTTATAATTCCGGGATTCAGTTGCGAAAGCTATATGATATATGACAATAAGATTTTCTATACTTTGGGTGCTGAGCAGGGCGAGGCCAATGCTTCGCTTGTAGGAGGTTCTTTAGACGCAGCAAATGGTGAAAGGCAAGTGCTTTACAGGGCAAGTGAGCCGGTAAGTATAGTGGATGATATACAGTTTAATATTTACGGAGGAAACATTTACTTCGTAACAAAATCACCAAGTGCCGCTGATGCAAGGACAGTATCAAAGTTGTACAAAATGAAGCTTTCGGGAGAAGAGCAGGCGGTACTTGAGGAAAATGTAACATGGTTTAATATAATAGATGGGGATATATATTATAAATACGCACATAATGATGATGTCGAGTTTAGCCGTACTCAGCCCATGTATAGGCTTATAGCGGGTGCTGAAAAGGTCATAAATGCAGCGGGAGAGGGAAAACGCCAGCTGCTTTTTGCTCCGGCGGATTTTAATAAGGGTTGGAAGGCTAACGGAAGAAAGTGGTATTATTATGATACAAACGGCAATATGTTAAAATCAGGTTGGCAGGTCATAGACGGAAACTGGTATTATTTTTATGATGACGGAAGTATGGCTATAGATACGACTGTAGAGTCAGGGGGCAAGCTGTATCATATAGATGTGGACGGTAAGATATATACTTACAACTAAGCTTAAAAACAGTCGTTCCTATAGGGGATGTTGCGTTATATAAAAGTGTGCCTACACCTCTTCCCTCCGCCGTCACCTTAGGCACATAAACCATCATTTTAAGAAATGATAATCAGCTAAATTCTTTCTGAATTAATAAAATAAGTTGGAAAATGTTATATTTTTATATATAATGATACCGATGCTGAAATATTTACCATATTTTAACAGGATGTCATTAAGACGAAATAATTTTAATAAAGGAGCAGTTTATGGATATACAAAAGAAGATAGAAGAAGTGGTTAATAAGATCAAGGCTGATAAGGATATACTTGCAAAGTTTCAGGCTAACCCTATTCCTACTATAGAGAGTATTATAGGAGTTGATTTGCCTGATGAGCAATTAAAGCCTTTAGTTGACGGTGTAAAGGCTAAGCTGACCGTTTCGGATATAACATCTAAATTAGGTAACTTGGGAAATATGCTTAAGTAACTTGAATAAAATTGTACTTTGGGCTTGTCATATAAAGAAAGAATATTTTATACAGTTTGCTTGTAATGTGCCAATCACTGTATTTTGTATACTTTATTTTTATAAAGACAGTCTTTAGTAGAGCTTATAAAATTTAATAAGGAGATTATTATGCAAATCTTAGATGTTCGTGGTAAGGCTTGCCCTGAGCCTGTAATCAAGGCTGTGGCACTTATTGAGAGTGTACAAAAACCTGAAACCATAGTAGTGCAGGTAGATAATGAAATCGCTGTGGAAAACCTTACTAAGATGGCAGCTTCAAGAGGTTTAAAAAGCAGCTCAAAAAAGCTTAGCGATACTCACTACGAAGTAAGTATAGAAGTGGTAGAGGTCGAAGTCAAAGAGGAAGCCTCAGATGACAATGTAGTTGTTGCAATAAGCGGAAATACAATGGGTACAGGAGAAGAAGAGCTTGGAAGGAACTTATTAAAGGGATTTATTTACGCTTTATCAACTCAGGAAAGCCTTCCAAAGACAGTAGTTTTCTATAACTCAGGCGTATTTATGACTACAGAGGGCTCGGAGGCTTTGGAGGATCTTAAGACCATGGAAGCTAAGGGCGTTGAAATACTTTCCTGCGGTGCCTGCCTTGACTACTATCATAAAAAAGAAAAACTTGAAGTCGGCTCTGTCAGCAATATGTATGTGATAGTAGAAAAACTTATGAAGGCTTCACACGTGGTAAGACCGTAATTAATGCAACAAGATAATAAAAAGCTCGGTATAGCCTACATGTGTATAGCAAGTTTAAGTTTTGCACTTATGTCCTTATTTATAAAGTTAAGCGGTGATTTGCCTACGGTTCAAAAGGTGTTTTTCAGAAATCTTCTTGCAAGTATAGTATTTATAATACTTATGATCAAGGACAAGACTTCTTTGAAACTTACAAAAGAAGAGAAGAGAACTCTTTTTTTCAGAGCTTTAAGCGGAACAATAGGAGTACTTTGTTATTTTTACAGCATAGATAACATGAATATATCGGATGCTGCCGCACTAAATAAATTAACTCCTTTTTTTGCTATATTTGCGAGCCTTCCTATACTTGGTGAGGGCATAAGAAAGAAGGATGTAATTGCAACCGCCATAGCTTTTACAGGAAGTATATTTGTAGTAAAACCGAGTTTCAGCTTAAGACTTCTACCGGCACTCAGTGCCCTGACAGGAGGTTTGGCAGCGGGTATAGCCTATAGTTTTGTAAGAAAGGCAGGAAAACAGGGAGTTGATGCCAAGATAATAATTGTTGCATTTTCATTGTTTTCCTGTGTGGTAGCATTGCCGTTTATATTTTTTGTATATAAACCTATGAGCTTAGTGCAACTGACATATCTGATACTGGCAAGCCTTATGGCTATGTCCGGGCAATTTTTTAATACTAAGGCTTATTCAGTGGCAAAGGCAGGCGTAATAGCGGTATATGACTATCTGCAAGTGGTGTATTTGGCGATATTGGGATTTTTTATATTCGGTGAGCTGGCTGATATTTACAGTTTTATAGGATATGTTATAATTATAGGAGTAGCAGTATTCAGATTAAAAGGAGGCAAATATGAAGATAGGCATAGGAAATGACCATGCAGGTACACAATTAAAAAATGTAATAAAGGAGCATTTGATAACTAAGGGATATGAAGTTGTTGATTTCGGTGTAAATACAGAGGAACCTGCTGACTATCCGAAACCTGCAAAAGAGGTAGGAGAGGCTATATTAAGAGGAGAGGTTGAAAAGGGCATACTTATATGCGGAACAGGTATAGGTATATCGATAGCTGCCAATAAAGTTCCGGGTATAAGAGCTGCACTTTGTGCCGAAAGTTACTCTGCAAGAATGGCTGTAGAGCATACAGATGCACATATAGTGGCTATGGGGGCAAGAATCATAGGAGTGGAAGTTGCTGTAGATATAGTTGATACCTTCCTTAATGCAAAATTCTTGGGCGGAAAGTATCAATGCAGGATAGATATGGTAACTGAGCTTGATAAAAGTAAGTAATCAAGTAAAAGGCTTACTTAAAAAATAATTTTTAAAACCTCTTGACAGTTGAGTATTCATTCAATTACACTATCAATAGTTGAATAAACGCTCAACTGTTTGTGTTTTAAAATTAATTTCAGCTTTAGGAAAGGAGCCGGCTTTGCTTAAAAAGGATTTAGTAACGGATATTGATGCAATACATACGGATAAGGTGGAATTGTTGTTAAAAAGTATGTCGGAATCTGAGGACTATGCTTTATTAACAAAGTTTTTTAAGATTTTTGCAGATGAAACCAGGTTGAAAATTATAGCCGCACTTAATACTTCTGAGCTTTGTGTTTTGGATATATGCAGCGTGCTTAATATGACTAAGTCTGCGGTATCGCATCAGCTTAGCACCTTGCGGCAAATGCGGGTTGTTAAGTCAAGAAAAGAGGGTAGAAGCGTATTTTATTCACTTGATGACGAACATGTAACTCAAGTATTTGAAATGGGACTTGCCCACGTAGTTCACACCAAAGGAAAAGGAGAAGAATAAGATGAAAAGAGTTTACAAATTAGAAGGTTTGGATTGTGCGGACTGTACTGCAAAGCTTGAAAGAGCGATTGCAAAATTAGAGGGTGTTGAAAAAGTAGGTATTAACTTTATTACACAAAAGTGCAGTGTAGAAGCTTTGGATGAGGATGTATTTGATAAGGTTGAGAAATTTATAGTAAAGCAGGAGCCTGATGTGGAGATAACTGTATTACAGTAGACTTGCCGGATAATATAAGAAATTCGCTTATATTTATTGCAATATAAATTTATTAATAAAAACGATATATAATGCTGTGTCTTAAGGTTTAATATTGCATGATGTTATTAAAACAGATACCGATCAACAGTTTTGATATTTATAGTATGAAATCGCAACTAATATAGTTTATCGTTGATATCCGGTCTTATCACTACTTTGTTAATAGGTTGTAACAAATATATAATAAAGAAATTTGATATTTATTATACTCTTTCTGATATTAATTAAATATCAATAATACATTGCAACTAAGTATGCACCGAGTATAGGAGAGCTTATGAACAAAAAGCAAAAAAAGACAATAAGAAATATATCTATTGCCGCAGTTATATTTATTATATCAATTATTATAGAAAAACTTAATATTACCTACGCTTTAATAATAAGTACGGTAGGATTTACAATAGCCTATCTTACAGCCGGACTTGGTGTACTGAAAAAAGCCTTCAATAATATAAAGCAAGGCAAGGTATTTGACGAGAACTTTCTTATGACCATAGCTACCGTAGGTGCCTTTATACAGGCGGAATATGCCGAAGCGGTGGCAGTTATGCTTTTATATATGTTGGGAGAGTTCTTCCAGGCTCTGGCGGTAGGAAGGTCAAGAAGGTCAATCAGTGAGCTTATGGACATAAGACCCGACTATGCCAATCTCAAGAAGTCTAATGGCGAAATAGTTGACAATATAGATCCTGAGGAAGTAAAGGTTGGAGATATTATAGTAATAAAGCCGGGGGAGAAGGTTCCGCTTGATGGCGTGGTAATTCTTGGAGAGTCCATGATAGATACTGTAGCTCTTACCGGAGAGTCCGTACCTAGGAAGGTAAGAGCCGGAGAGGTGATACTTAGCGGCAGTGTGAATATAGACGGGCTTTTGGAAGTGGAAGTCAGCAAGGAATTCGGTGAGTCTACCGCAAGTAAGATACTTGATTTGGTGGAAAATGCCTCAGCAAGAAAGTCAAATTCAGAGAATTTTATAACAAAGTTTTCCTATTACTATACTCCGCTTGTGGTAGGGCTTGCAGTATTTTTAGCAATAGTTCCTCCGCTGCTTACTCCGGAGAGGAATTTTTCGAGATGGATAGATATAGCTCTTACATTTTTAGTTGTGTCCTGCCCCTGCGCCCTGGTAATATCGGTGCCTTTAAGCTTTTTTGCCGGTATAGGCGCTTCGTCAAGGCTCGGAATTTTAGTTAAGGGCAGTAACTACCTTGAAGCACTTGCACAGACTAAAAAGGCGGTATTTGATAAAACAGGTACCTTGACCAAGGGCGTGTTCTCTGTGGTTGAAGTTATAAGCGAGGGAATGGAAGAAAAAGAAATCTTAAGACTTGCAATGCTTGCGGAGCAGCATTCGGGGCATCCTATAGCATTATCGGTAAAAGAGGCTTACAGACAAAGATATGATATTTATACGGATTATGATAAGCACAGAATAGAAAACTTAAAACAAATTCCGGGAAGGGGCATCAGTATCAGCATAGATGAAAGAGAAGTACTTTTGGGAAATGCGGGACTGATGGAAGAGTTCAATATAGAGTATAAGTCCCATGCTCATGAAGCGACTCTTTTATACATGGCTGTAGACTTAAAGTACGTGGCTTGTATAGTAATCTCGGATATTATAAAAGATGATGCAAAACAGGCAATAAATGAGCTGAAATCTATGGGCATTAGTGATATAATAATACTGACAGGAGATAGAAAAGAAGTAGCGGATGCGGTAGCGGGGGAGCTTGGTATAAGTGAAGTGTATTCTTCACTCCTTCCGGGAGATAAACTCGCAAAGGTCGAAGAGTTGCTTGAAAAAGACAATAATCCTAAGCACAAGTTAGTGTTCGTGGGAGACGGTATCAATGATGCTCCGGTGCTTGCTCGTGCGGATATAGGTATAGCCATGGGCGGCTTAGGCTCGGATGCGGCTATAGAAGCGGCAGATGTTGTTATAATGAATGACGAGCCGTCTAAGATAGCAATGGCTATAAGGCTGGCTAAAAGGACTCTTGGTATAGCTACACAGAATATAATATTTGCTTTATTGGTCAAGGTTGTAGTACTTACCTTTACAGCCTTCGGTATGGTAAATATGTGGGCTGCTGTATTTGCCGATGTGGGAGTTACTCTGCTGGCAATTGCAAACGCTATGAGAAACCTGAACATTAAAAAATTGTAAAACATTTTTAAGGAGGTAGCGTTATGGTCAGTTTTAATAATTTGTATAACAACGCAAATATGGTAGAGGTTGCAAGCAAGGGTCCGGTAAAGGTTTTTGAGCATCAAAGGGATTTGAGTGTGGAGAGCAGTAATGCTATAAATGCATACTTTGCTTCTAAGATGAACCTAAGGAAAAGACAGGTACTTATAGAGCTTAACGGAAACTCTTTTTGTACTCAGGCAGGTGCAATGCAGTGGATAGCCGGCAATGTAACTATGGGTTCAGGTATTAAGGGCGTAGGAGATTTTTTAGGTAAGGCGTTCGCATCGGCAGTTACCAAGGAGTCAACTGCAAAGCCTGAGTATAGCGGCAACGGTTTGGTTATGCTTGAGCCTACTTACAAGCATATACTTTTGGAGGATATAGGTGAGTGGGGAAGTATTGTACTTGACGACGGACTCTTCCTTGCCTGTGATGCCTCTCTTACTAAAAAAGTAGTTTCAAGATCAAACTTTTCTTCTGCGGCTCTCGGAAAAGAGGGACTGTTTAACCTAAGTCTTTCAGGTAATGGAGTGGCAGTGCTTGAAAGCCCGGTAGCAAGGGATGAGCTTGTAGAGATAAATCTTCAAAATGACGAAGTGAAGATAGACGGAAATATGGCTATAGCCTGGTCGGCTTCTTTGCAATTTACAGTTGAGATGTCTTCAAAATCCATACTCGGTTCAGCGGTTTCAGGTGAAGGTTTGGTAAACGTATACAGAGGAACCGGAAGAATTTTAGTAGCACTTACGTAATAAATTTGTAATATTTTCATATAATCGTAATTGAAAATATATAGTCTTAAATTTATGTATGTGATATACTTCTTTTTAAAACAAGTATTTTACTTGGATGTAAAAAAGATATTGTTAGGAGTATAGATATGAAGAAAGTAACTACCTTTATTTGTGCGATTGCATTTGCAGCAGCCCTTAGCGTACCAAGTGCAGCGTCAGCAGTACAGCAGGCTCCGGGTACAGTAGATGTACAAAGCCCTCCACCTGAGGAGGCGGCAGTAAACAGCACCACAAATAAAGCAAATGTACCTATGTTGGTTACAAAAGATGATAAGGTAAATATATATGTAAGCAAGATAAGTAAGAAAATAAGCCTTTATAAGAATGATCAGTTGGTCAATACATGGAATTGCAATGTAGGTCGTAATTCTGAAAGCGGTGATAAGAAGATAGAGGGAGATAGAAGAACTCCAAGCGGAAGCTTCTATGTATGTACCAGAAACGATAAAAGTGTAGCTTATCTTTCACTCGGTTTGTCTTACCCTTCAAGTGATGATGCCGACAGAGGTTTTGCTTCGGGAATTATAACCGAGGCACAAAGAGATGCTATAAAGAATGCTATATCATCAGGAGTTATGCCACCTTGGAATACTCCTCTTGGCGGTGCTATAATGATACACGGTAATTATCGTGAAAACGGAGCTACAAGAGGTTGTGTTGCGGTAGCAAACGATGTTATGGATGTGCTGTGGCAGTACTGTATGCTCGGTGCAAGAGTGGATATAGGACCGTAAGTTAATAAAAAGATAAAAAAGCTGCTACTTTAGTGATTTAGTTCATAAAGCGGCAGTTTTTTATTTGAGCTTAGGTATCCTGCTTGTTACAATCTATTTATAAAGCGGTAATAAAGCCGGATATCAACGATATACTACGCTATTCGTCTTTAGTGTAGCCTATCATTGACATTTAATTAATATCAGAAATAGTATAGTAACTTTCAAATTTCTTTATTATGTATCTGCTGCGATCTATTAACAAAATGGTAATAAGACTAAATATCAACGATACAGTACTTTAGCGGATACAGATGCAGGTAAGAATCATATATAATATAAATAGCTAATATATTAGCTGTTTATTGACTTTTTTGCTAATTTTAGCTAATATATTAGCTATGAATAATTATAATTTTTTAAGATCCCCCTATGATGTGAATATCGGTATTGCCAAGAGAATGAGAGCCAAAAGAAAAGAAAGAAAACTTACTCAATCGGAACTGAGCAAGCGTTCAAAAGTAAGTTTGGGTTCAATAAAAAGGTTTGAGCATAGCGGAGAAATCTCATTGAAATCACTTATAAAAATAGCCTTTGTGCTTTCATGTGAAGAAGATTTTGACTTACTGTTTGCAAAAAAGACATACACATCTATAGAGGAGGTATTGGATGAAAGAGATTGATATATTAAATATATATATAAAAGAGAAAAGAGTAGGAAGACTGGCTCTTACCAAGGAGTATTTAACAGCCTTCGAATACGACTTGGATTGGCTAAAAAACGGATTTGCAATAAATCCGCTATCTCTTCCTTTAGAAAAGAGGGTCTTTATTCCTAAAAGATATGAGACCTTTGGTGGGCTTTTTGGAGTATTTGCAGACAGCCTCCCTGACGGTTGGGGGAGGTTGTTGGTTGATCGTATGCTTCTTGGAAATGGAATAAATCCCGAACAAATCACTGCCTTACAGCGTTTAAGTATAGTCGGAAGAAGCGGTATGGGTGCTTTGGAATATATACCTGAAACCAAATATGAAAGTCCTGCTTCTTCTATGTCATTGGATGAGATTGCAAAAGAGTGTGAAAAAATTTTTGAGTTAAAACATTCTGATGATTTAGATAAAATATTTTATATGGGAGGTTCATCAGGAGGTGCAAGACCTAAGGTTTTTTATTCAATAAATGAAGAAGAGTTGATAGTTAAGTTTCCTTCATCAATAGATTGTAAAAATATAGGAGAACTTGAGTATAAATATGCGATTTGTGCAAAGAAATGTAATATTGAAGTTCCCGAGGTAAAGTTGCTGCCTTCAAAATTAAATTCAGGGTATTTTGCTTGTAAAAGGTTTGATAGAAAAGGAAAAGAGAAAGTACATATGATATCTGCAAGTGCATTGTTGGAAACATCACATAGAATCCCGAACCTTGATTACAATATTTTAATGCAGCTTACATTGCATCTTACTCAGGATTATGAAGAAGTTGAGAAACTGTATAGGTTGATGTGTTTTAATGTATTTGCACATAATAGAGACGATCACTCTAAAAATTTTTCTTTTTTGTATGATAATGGTAAATGGTCTTTGTCACCGGCGTATGACTTGACCTATAGTAATTCTATAGGTGGAGAACACGCAACAACAGTAGCCGGGAACGGTTTAAATCCCGGCATGGAGGAACTTCTTAGTGTAGCTAAACAAATAGGAATAAATGAAAAATGGGCAAAAAATACAGCACAGGAAATAAGGGAAACAGTAAACAATGAGTTAAAAATCCGCACTCAGCAAACGATATAGTTTTTCAAAGTATAAATCTTCTTTCTCCTCATAATTTCTTTCCTGTTCTATTACATCGGGACGGTCGCTTATAATGGCAGCTACCGATGTATGAAGGTATTTATTTATAATATCAGGCTCATTGATAGTCCAGACAAATACCTCCTTGCCTTCGCTTTGTGCCTGTAGGGCTAATCCGTTGTTAAATGAAAAGTCTTCTATAACAAAAAAGTCCACATTGTTAAGTGCAAAGTTTCCGAATTGCAGAGGAATTACATAGCCGGTCTGTATTTCCGGTGCCTTGCTTTCAATTTCCTCCATAATATTAAGGTTAAGAGACATGGTTTTGTATTCTGTAGCCACTCCGAGCCTCCTCATTTCTTCAATAAAAAGCTCGGCATAATTATCAGGTTCTTTACCATGGGGTTTAAGCTCTACCAAAAGTTTTATATTAAGTTCCTTTGCCCTTTTTACAAATTCTTCAAAAGAAGGGATACGGCTTGTAAATTTGCCCTGTTTTATAGGCAGTCCCACCACCTCGTCAAAATTCATATCCTGAACCTTTTTATTGATGCCGGCAAGACGCTTTAGATTATAGTCATGCATTACAACAAATTTATTATCCTTGGTTAAAAGTATATCAAGCTCTACATAATCGGCATTTGCTTTGGCAGCACCCTCTAGTGCCTCAAGCGAGTTTTCAACACCGGCTAGGGTATAACCTCTGTGCCCTATTATAAGCAAGTCCTTATTAAGACCGACAGAAAAAAGACTGTAACCGGTATACCCTAAAATAATTATAAGTGCAAGGCTTGTAAGAGCGGCAAAAAGTTTACGCTTTCTTATCTGCATATGGTCATAGCATATTATACCGAAGGAAAAATCCTCATAAGTAATAATGACCCTTACTATCAGCGATATTATTATAAGTTTGGACAGTATTAAAAAGAAGAAAAATACAATGCGTACCAGAGTATAAAAAATAGCATTATATAGGCTGTTGTTGCCTGATTTATCAAGTATTCCGAATATAAAAGCAATTCCTCCAAGTATTGTTAAACTGATTAAGGATAAAATCAACTCAAACTTGCAAATAAGTAAAAACAGCTTTATTTTTCCTCTTTTGGTAAGTTCTATACTTTTTTTCATATTATAAGAAAAAGTATATTTGTTAATAACCGTAAGAGGAATAGAAAAAATCAAACGAAAATTAACATAGGCACAGACTACAAGGAAGGCATAGTAAGAGATCCTTCCAAAGTTGGTTTTTACAAGTTCTCCGGTGATGAACTTAGGTATAAAAAGCCTCTGCGTAAAAATAGAGCTGAGCCCCAGATTGGAAAGAGGTATCATTAATATAAAGTATATCAAAAAGAAAATAAGCTGCTTTAAACCCAGGCTCTTCCATTTTAAGAATGCCGTTTTAAGGTTGTTCTTCCACGAGAAGTCCCCCTTCTTATAAGAATAATAAACCATAAGTGTAAGGGCGGAAAACTCAAAGAAGATAAGTCCGCTGACCAAAAGTATAAATACAATAATTAATAGACAACTTAGGGGAGTGGTAAGTATGTCAACAAAATTATCCTTGGTAATATTTTCCTGCCCGGAACTTGTTAATATAAGCTGAAATAAAAGTCTGATAAAAAATCCGCCCACTGTGGTTAGGACGAGCTGCAAAAAAACCGCTCTTGAATAGTAGGTAAATTTATTTTGATATATATTTTTCCACACATCTTTATTCAGTTGTTTAATGTCAAAATTCATAATCGCCCTCTGTATATAAGTATTTAATTAAATATCGGCAATGATAGTGTAAATCTCAATTATCTTTATAAACTTGTTACAATCTATTAACAAAGCAATAATAGGACTAAATATCAATAATATATTAGTCTGCTTATTTAAGGAACAATAACAGGCTTAAATATCATTAATAGCTATACTTAAATAGCATAGCATATTTAACATTTTGATACAATAAAGTACACTTGTTCTTGTTGTTTTTGTCATTGCCTAGAACTGATGTTTAAGTTATACTTAAGCAATAAAAGATTTATTTTGTGTAAGGATCACCCGAGATCTAATGTCGGGTTTTCTTAACTTAAGCAATAAAAGATTTATTTGGAGAGTAAAATGAATAAAGAATATATAAAAATAAGAGGAGCCAACGAGAATAACCTTAAAAATATTTCTCTTGATATCCCAAGAGGTAAGCTTGTCATACTTACGGGGCTTTCAGGATCCGGTAAGTCCTCTCTCGCCTTTGATACCATATATGCGGAGGGGCAAAGAAGATATATGGAGTCCTTGTCATCCTACGCAAGAATGTTCCTCGGGCAAATGGAAAAGCCGGATGTTGAGAGCATAGAGGGGCTTTCTCCGGCTATATCGATAGATCAAAAGTCAACAAACAGAAATCCGAGATCTACGGTAGGTACGGTTACGGAAATCTATGATTACTTAAGACTTTTATATGCCAGAGTGGGGACCATACACTGCCCTAAGTGCGGCAAGGAGATAGAAAAACAAAGTATAGACCAGATGGTGGACAGAATACTGGAACTTAAAGAAGGAACTAAGTTTCAGGTACTTGCACCAATAGTTAAGGGTAAGAAGGGCAGGCATGAAAAGGTGCTTGCACAGGCTAAAAAAAGCGGCTATGTAAGAGTTGTTATAGACGGCAATGCTTATGAGCTCAGTGAAGATATAGAGCTTGATAAGAATATTAAACACAGCATAGAAATAGTAATAGACCGACTTGTGATAAGAGAGGGTATACAAAAAAGACTTACAGAGTCTTTGGAGAATGCCCTACACCTTGCAGACGGATATGCACTTGTAGATGTGATCGGAGGGGAGAGTATAAACTTTTCACAAAACTTTGCCTGCCCCGACTGCGGTATATCCATAGAAGAGCCGGAGCCTAGGACATTTTCCTTTAATAATCCTTTCGGAGCCTGCCCCGACTGTGTGGGACTGGGATATACCATGGAGTTTTCAGAGGATCTGATAGTACCTGATAAAAGCCTCAGTATCAATGAAGGGGCTATAACGGTAATGGGCTGGCAAAGCAGCTCGGATAAAAAAAGTTTCAGCAATGCACTGCTTAGGGCACTTTGTGACAGATTTAACTTCGACCTTGATACGCCTTTTGAGGACTATCCGGAAGAGATAAAAAATATTATACTCTACGGTACGGATGTGGAGGTAAATGTTGAATATACCGGTCAAAGAGGTCATGGAGTCTACCCTATAGTCTTTGAGGGGCTTATAAAAAATGTTGAAAAAAGATACAGGGAAACCTTTTCGGAGACGGCAAAGGCTGAGTATGAGCAGTATATGAGGATACTGCCCTGTAAGACCTGTAAGGGTAAAAGACTTAAGAAAGAAGCTTTGGCAGTAACGGTAGGTGATAAAAATATTTTTGATGCTACGGATACGAGTATAGCTAATTTTAATATGTTTATGGAAGAGCTTAAGCTAAGTCCTACAAAACAGGCTATAGGTATGCAAATTATAAAAGAGATAAGAAACAGAGTTAATTTCCTTATAGATGTGGGGCTTGATTATCTCAGTTTAAGCAGAAATACCGGTACGCTAAGCGGTGGCGAAGCTCAGAGAATAAGGCTCGCAACGCAAATAGGATCGGGGCTTGTGGGTGTGTGTTATATACTTGACGAACCCAGTATAGGTCTGCATCAAAGGGATAACGATAAACTGCTCGGTACGCTTAAACATTTGCGAGATCTGGGTAATTCCGTAATAGTAGTGGAGCATGATGAGGATACGATGTTCGAGGCTGATCATATAGTCGATATCGGTCCGGGAGCCGGCTCTCATGGCGGCGAGGTGGTCGCACAGGGCGATGCAAAGGCTATAATGAAGTGTAAAAAATCCATAACCGGACAGTACCTTTCTAAAAAGATAGTAATTCCCGTACCTACTGAGAGAAGGAAGCCTAGCGGGATTTTAAGTGTATACGGTGCGGCGGAGAATAACCTTAAGAACATAGATGTTGACTTTCCGCTGGGTGTTATGACCTGTGTAACCGGTGTATCAGGCTCAGGTAAGTCCTCTTTGGTAAATGAGATCTTATATAAGGCGCTTGCCAAGAAACTAAACCGTGCACATACTATAGCCGGAAAACATAAGTCTATAAGCGGTATAGAAAATCTTGATAAGGTTATAGACATAGACCAGTCGCCTATAGGAAGAACTCCACGCTCCAATCCGGCAACCTATACCGGAGTATTTGACATGATAAGGGATCTTTTTGCAGCTACTACTGAGGCTAAGGCTAAGGGCTATGCCAAGGGGAGATTCAGTTTTAATGTAAAGGGCGGAAGATGTGAGTCTTGCAGCGGAGACGGCATTATAAAGATAGAAATGCACTTCCTTTCGGATGTGTATGTACCCTGTGAAGTCTGCGGAGGAAAAAGGTACAACAGGGAGACCCTTGAGGTAAAGTATAAGGGCAAAAGCATACATGATGTCCTTGAAATGACGGTGGAAGAGGCACTTGAATTTTTTGAACACATACCGACCATTCAAAGAAAGATACAGACCTTGGTGGATGTGGGACTTTCTTATATAAAGCTTGGGCAGTCTTCAACCAAACTAAGCGGTGGAGAGGCTCAGAGAATAAAGCTTGCTACGGAGCTTTCAAGGCGTGGTACGGGTAAGACGGTGTATATTTTAGATGAGCCTACTACGGGACTGCATTTTGCTGATGTGCATAAGCTGGTGGAGATACTTAGAAGGCTTTCCGAGGGAGGCAATACGGTAATAGTTATAGAACATAATCTGGATGTGATAAAAACAGCGGATTATATTATTGATATAGGTCCAGAAGGGGGAGACGGAGGCGGTCAGGTGATTGCCTGCGGTACGCCTGAGGAGATAGTTGAGGTCAAGGAGTCATATACGGGGAGGTATTTGAAGAGGTATCTGTAGTGGAAAACTACTTTGCGATGAGGTTAGGATTTTCACATAAGTGTAAAGTTCCATAGTTATTAAACTTTAAGGAGGTGCCGGATATGTTGATTGTATTTTGCGTATGGTCATTGTCTTCTTTGTTGTTTGTTGTATTTGGGATCTGTGCTCTGTTGGCTAAGAAGCCTATGCCTTTTTGGACTCATGATTGGGCTAATGACAAGGAAATTAATGTAAGTGATGTTAAGGCTTACAATAAGGCAGTGGCACTTTTGTATTTTATATATGCATTTACCATATTAATTTTAGGTGTGCCTATGTTATTTAGCCGGCAAAATTCAGCAGGTTTTATAATACCTGTTTTAGGGCTGCCTATAGCTTCTATACTGATGATTGCAGTGTATGTAACATGTATAGAGGCAAAGTACAGGAGGTAGGGTGAATGTCAGCGTTGTTAAAGTAATCTTGGGGTGTTTGAGTTCATTTAATAGAAAAGAATATGAAAAGAACCGACCTAATCAGGCTCACAGGAATTACAACAAATACCTTAGCCAACATGGGCAAAGACGAATATATATCAATGAAAAACTTAGAAAGAATATGTAAAGCAATGAATCTTACTCCAAGCGATATCTTGGAATTTGTGGAGGATTAGCACATGAAAGATGATAACACTTTGATACCGATAGGTGAAACAAATATCACCGATATGATCTATACCATTCGTGGGAAATAGGTAATGCTTGATAGTGACTTGGCTGGTTTATACCAGGTTACGACAGGTAATTTGAATAAAGCAATGAAAAGAAATGTTGCAAGGTTTCCTGAACGCTTTTGTTTTCAACTAACGGAAGTGGAATATCAAAACTTGAGATTCCAAAATGGAACCTCAAGTACAAACAGTACTTATGGCGGTAGACGATATATGCCTTATGTTTACACAGAACAAGGGATTGCAATGTTGTCTGCTGTGCTTAAAAGTGAAGTTGCGGTAGATACCAGCATTAAAATTATGGATACCTTTGTTGAAATGCGTAAGTTTCTGCTCACGAATCAGGAACTCTTTTCCAGACTTGATAGACTGGAACTT
>CAJPUK010000042.1 GCA_905373785.1 uncultured Johnsonella sp.
AAATGCGGGGATGCTGGAACTGGCAGACAGGCTAGACTAAGGATCTAGTGATTGTACGATCGTGAGGGTTCAAGTCCCTTTTCCCGCATTAAACATAAGAACTGTTATGGCTATAGCAGTTCTTTTTATATAATAGGGGGTAAAATCCTGTTATATAGCAAAAAAAGCCAAAAGCAGTTTGCGCAGAAATGGCGGAATTGGCAGACGCGCACGGTTCAGGTCCGTGTGATAGCAATATCATGAGGGTTCAAGTCCCTTTTTCTGCATTGGATTTTAGAGATAGAATCTATTTTCAAATAAATACCAAAGTAAAACGTTGAAGAGAAAAGTAGTATGTAGAGAGGACACAGAGAGGGATACAGTGCTGGAAGTATCCTTAAATCAAAGCATATGAAGACCGACTCCGAGTGGCTCTAATCAAGCCCGTTGATTACGTTATAATCACTTAAGCAGCAGGCAGCAGCCTGAATTAGGGTGGAACCGCGGTAAATATCGTCCCTGAACTAAGGATTTAGTTCGGGTTTTTTTGCATTTACGAATAAATAAGATAGTGTCAAATGACCTATGAAAAAATGAGTCTAAGAAAATAATAAGGGGGTAGATTTATGAAGATAACACTTAAAGACGGTACAGTAAAAGAATATGAGCAGAGTATGAGCATATACGACATTGCGAAGGATATAAGCGATGGGCTTGCGAGAGTATGCTGCGGAGGACTGGTAGACGGTGAAAAGGCTGATCTTAGAACAGTAATCGACAAGGACTGTGAATTGCAGATACTTACACCGAATGATGAACTTGGACTTGCCGCAATCAGACATACCGGCTCACATGTGCTTGCACAGGCGGTTAAAAGACTGTATCCTGATGCAAAACTTGCAATAGGACCATATATTGATAACGGTTTCTATTATGATATAGAAAGAGAGCCTTTCTCAAGAGAAGACCTTGATAATATTGAAGCTGAGATGAAAAAAATTATCAAGGAAGACTTAAAGATAGAGCGTTTTGAACTTCCCAGACAGGAAGCCATAAAGTTTATGGAGGAAAAGAACGAGCCTTATAAAGTAGAACTTATTAATGATTTACCGGAAGATTCGATAATATCTTTCTACAAACAAGGAGAGTTTACCGACCTTTGTGCAGGTTTCCATATTCCTTCAACCAAGGGTATAAAGGCATTTAAGCTTATATCCTCATCAATGGCATATTGGAGGGGTGATTCTTCAAGACCGCAATTACAGCGTATATACGGAACCGCATTTAATAAAAAAGAAGAACTTGAAGATTATCTTAAATATTTGGAAGAAATCAAGAAAAGAGACCATAACAAGCTCGGTAGGGAAATGGAACTTTTCACCACAGTTGATGTTATAGGTCAGGGTCTTCCTCTCTTCCTTCCCAACGGAACGAAGATGATCAACAAATTACAAAGATGGATAGAGGATCTGGAGGATAATGAGTGGGGCTATGTAAGAACCAAAACTCCGCTTTTGGCAAAGTCTGACCTTTATAAGATATCAGGGCATTGGGATCACTACAAGGACGGTATGTTTATTTTAGGAGATGAGGAAAAAGATAAGGAAGTATTTGCCCTAAGACCTATGACATGTCCTTTCCAGTACTATACTTATAAGAATACACAAAAGTCCTACAGAGACCTTCCTCACAGAATGGCTGAGACTTCCATTCTTTTTAGGAATGAAGATTCGGGGGAGATGCACGGACTTACCAGAGTAAGACAGTTTACTATAAGTGAAGCACATCTTGTTGTAACACCGGAGCAAACCGGGGAAGAACTTAAGTCAGTTCTTGAACTTGCACTTTATGTACTTGATACATTAGGATTAAAGGAAGATGTAAGTTTCAGACTTTCAAAGTGGGATCCTGAAAATAAGGAAAAATACTTAGGTGATGATGAGTACTGGGAAAGTACACAGAATACTTTAAGAAATATACTTATAGAAAAAGGACTTCCGTTTACCGAAGCTGAAGGCGAAGCGGCATTCTACGGTCCTAAGATAGATATACAGACCAAGAATGTATACGGTAAAGAAGATACTATGATTACTGTGCAGCTTGACTGTGCTATTGCAGATAAGTTCGATCTTTATTATGTAGATCAAAATGGCAACAGAGTTCGTCCATACATTATACATAGAACTTCAATAGGTTGCTATGAGAGAACTCTCGCCTGGTTAATAGAAAAATACATGGGCAAATTCCCGACATGGTTATGTCCGGAGCAGGTAAGAGTACTGCCTATTTCAGAAAAGTATATAGGTTATGCGAATAAGGTTTTGGATAAGTTAAGAAAGAACGGAATAGATGCCAAGCTTGATAACAGGGATGAGAAGATAGGATTTAAGATAAGAGAGGCAAGACTTGCAAGACTTCCTTATATGCTCGTAGTAGGTGAGAAAGAAGAGGCGGATGCTACCGTATCTGTAAGAAGCAGATTTGCCGGAGATGAGGGTGTTAAGAGCCTGGATGAGTTTATAGAGCAGATTTGCAAGGAAATAAGAACAAAGGAAATCAGGAAGGAAGAGATCAGCGAGGAGTAGTTTGTAATTAGTTGTTGTGTAGTTGCTTATTAATGCAAATTCTTTTGATGATAGGTGGTAATATTAAAAAGTATCAGTTGGTATCGGTATAATTATAATTTATTAGGATTGTTGTTATAGGTTTGTGTTTATGGTTTGGAGGTGGTATTGTGTTTATCAGAGAGGAAGCTGAGGCAAGGGAAGAGTTGTATTTGTCTAAGTTTGCGTCTAAGAGTAAGGAGACTAAAGGCAGGGTAAGAAGTGAAGTGTCTTGCAGTATAAGAACCGAGTATCAAAGGGATAGGGATAGGATTCTTCATTGTAAGGCTTTTAGAAGACTTAAGCACAAAACTCAGGTTTTCCTTGCACCTGAGAAGGATCATTACAGGACAAGACTTACGCATACCCTTGAGGTGGCACAGATAGCAAGAACTATAGCAAAGGCACTAAGGCTCAATGAAGACCTTACAGAGGCTATTGCTTTGGGGCATGATTTAGGTCATACTCCTTTCGGTCATGCAGGGGAGGAAGTCCTAAACAAGTTGTATAAAGAGGGCTTTAAGCATAATGAGCAAAGTGTGAGAGTTGTGGAGTTTTTGGAAAAGGCAGGACTGGGGCTTAATCTTACTTGGGAAGTAAGAGACGGCATGAGAAATCACGGAACTGCGGATAAGCCTTCGACACTGGAGGGGCATGTTGTAAGGCTGGCGGACAAAATAGCCTACATTAATCATGATATAGATGACTCCATAAGGGCAAAGATAATCACGGAAGAGCAGATACCGAAAGAATTTACGAAAGTTTTGGGAGACAGTGTAAGAAAAAGGCTTGATACACTGGTTACCGATGTAATTATGAACAGTATAGAAGCAGATAAGATAATCATGTCGGACACCGTACTTAAGGCTATGATGGGTCTTAGGAAGTGGATGTTTGATAATGTTTACAGGAATGAGAAGGCTAAGTCTGAGGAAGGCAAGGCTAAGGAGCTTGTGGCTGAGCTTTATCATTATTATTTGCAGCATATAGATAAGATGCCCTTAGAATATCAAAAACATATAACCGAGCATAAGCAGTCCGAAGATAGAGTGGTCTGCGATTATATAGCCGGAATGACGGATCAGTATGCGATAGAAACATTTGAAGAGGTATTTGTACCAAAGGCATGGAGGGTGTAAGAAGATTATTATTACAGTTTGGGTAGCCTATATATATCTAACAGGCTACTGCCAACATTCATCTTTTTCTGATTTATAAAAAGGTTGAATATTTTTAGGCTGTTTTGACGAAGATGAATGAGCTGTCCAAACTGTAATAGATTATGAGGAGGTGACATGTATTATAAAGAAGAACTTGTTGAAGAAGTGCGTGAAAGAAATGATATAGTAGATGTCATCTCTTCCTATATCAGAATACAAAAAAGGGGCAATAATTATGTAGGGCTTTGCCCTTTTCATAATGAAAAAACCCCTTCTTTTGTTGTAAGCGGGGGAAAGCAAATGTATACCTGCTTCGGCTGCGGTGCCTCAGGCAATGTAATAGGTTTTGTGATGAAGTATGAGAATTACAGTTTTCAGGAAGCCTTGCAAAGCCTTGCGGCAAGAGTGGGTATGGAGCTGCCGGAATCCGACTATGACAAGGAAGAAAAGAAGAACAGAGATATCAAGCAAAGGCTTTTAGAGATACATAAGGAGGCGGCAAAGTTTTATTATCACAGCCTGCTTAAAGATGAGACTGCAAAAAATTACCTTTATAAAAGAGGTATCAGTGATGCTACCATAAGGCAGTTCGGACTGGGATACTCTCCCAAGGCTCCCGACAGTTTATATAAGTATTTGAAAAAAACTTATGATGATGACATACTTAAGTTAAGCGGTCTGGTGATCATAGAAGAAAGAGGTGCTAAGGACAGGTTCTGGAATCGTATTATGTATCCCATACTTGATATACATAGTAAAGTTATAGGTTTTGGAGGCAGAGTAATGGGAGATGCACTGCCAAAGTACATCAATTCATCGGAATCTATGATATTTGATAAAAGCAGGCAGCTATACGGTCTTAACTTTGCCAAAAGTTCCAGACAGAACTTTGTTTTGCTGTGCGAAGGCTATATGGATGTAATAAGCCTTTATCAGGCAGGTTTTAACAATGCGGTTGCAGCACTCGGAACGGCATTTACCCCTAATCATGCAAACATATTAAAACGATATGTTAAAAGGGTAGTGCTTAGTATGGACAGCGACAATGCCGGAATAAATGCAAGCAAAAAGACTATAGGAATATTAAGAGAGGCAGGGATTGCCGTTTTAGTGCTTAATATGAAGCCTTATAAGGATCCGGATGAGTTTATTAAAAATACCTCGAAAGAAGAGTTTGAAAAAAGAATAAAAAATGCTAAAAATGCCTTTATGTGGGAAATAGAGCTTTTAAAACAGCAGTTTAAGATGGAAGATCCTGAGCAAAAGACAGAATTTTACAAAGAAACGGCAAAAAAACTGGCAGAATTTAATGTCGCTTTGGAAAGGGATAATTACATACAGGCGGTATGCAAGGAGCATATAATCAATTATGAGGAAATGAAAGCTTTGGTTTTAAGTATAATGGGCGGTGTAAGTATTAAAAGGGAAAAACAGGCTTTCTATAACAGTGGAAGAAAGAAAAAAGAAGATCCCGTACTTAAGTGCCAAAGACTTCTTTTAATAATCATGATAGAGGATAGCTCTTATATTGAAAAAATAAGAAAGTACCTTTCGCCGGATGATTTTTCAAATGAGTTGTATAAAGAAATTTTACTTAAAATATATGAAAAATCAGCTCTTAATATGCCCTTAGGAAGTATTATAGATGAGTATGCTGATACAGAAAATTATGATAATATATCAGGCTTATTTACAGCAAGTCTTTCAGATGAGATAAATTTATCTGAAAAAAGGAAGATTGCAGAGGAAAATATTTTAAAACTCAGGCAGGCAAGACTTGATGAACTCAGTAAACATTCTACGGATATAGTGCAGCTGCAAAAAATTATACATGAGCAGTCAAAATTAAAAAAAGAGGGTATCTCAATAGATTAGGTGAGTATGTATATTAATTTATCAAAAAGACTGAAACTTATAGCAAATGAAGTAAAAAAAGGTGCTAAGGTAGCGGATATAGGCACGGATCACGCTTATATACCTATATACCTTATACAAAAAAATATTGCGGACTATGCCTATGCCTGTGATATAAAAGAAGGACCTTTACTTACAGCCAAGGAAAATATAGCTGCCCATGGCTGTGATGAAAAGATAGAAACAAGGCTGTCAAACGGATTGCAGGCTATGAAGGCAGGTGAGTTTGATACGGTGATCATAGCAGGTATGGGAGGAGAGCTGATCAGAGATATTTTATCTGCTGCTGAGCATTTGCGGACTAAGGATATAGAGTACATACTGTCTCCGCACTCAAAGTTAAGTGAGTTTAGGTCATACCTTAGAACGGAAGGCTATGAAGTAATAAAGGAATTTATGCTTAAATGCAGCGGGAAATTCTATACTGTTATAAAGACTGTATATAATCCTGACTTTAAGCCTGATTATAAAGCGGATAAGTATGAACTTTATGATACTTTCGGATATTACCTTATAAAAAATAAGGACAGAGTAATGTATGAGTATTTGCTGAAAGAAGAAAAAAAATACGAAAATATAATCAAAGGCTTGAAAAGCAAGGCAGATGAGGAAAGCCTAAGTTTAAAACTAAAAATTATAAAGGAGGCGCTGTATGAAATGCAATGATATCTTGGATAATTTACTAAAGGTGATGCCAAGGGAGCTGGCTATGTCTTGGGATAATGTAGGACTGCTTGCCGGAAGTAAGGAAAGAGAAGTTAAAAATATAGTCGTATGCCTTGATTTAAGCGAAAAACTTATAGAAAGGGCTATAAGCCTTAAGGCTGATTTGATAGTAAGCCACCATCCGCTGATATTTTCTCCTATAAAAAATGTTACAGATGAAACAAGTGTAGGAAAAAGGCTTGTATCCCTTATAAAAAATGATATTTCTTATATAGCCCTACATACCAACTATGATATAGCCGCAGGCTGTATGTCCGATCTGGTGGCAGAAAGGATAGGGCTTAGGGGAGAGCCTTTGGAAAAGACCGCAAGTATGGAAGATGAGGATGTGGGTATAGGAAAAGTCGGTGATTTAGAAAGGGCAGTAAAAATATCTGAAATTGCCAAACTTGTAAAAGAAAGATTCAAATTGCCGTACCTTAGGGTATTTGACGGTGGGGAGGATAGGTTGGTAAGTCGTATTGCCATATCACCCGGTTCCGGTAAGGGGATGTATAAGGCGGCTTATGAAAAGAGGGCTTCTTTGCTTATAAGCGGTGACATATCTCACCATGACGCAGTTGATGCCTTAGAGCTTGGAGTGGCTACGATAGATGCCGGGCATTACGGCTTGGAGCATATATTTATAGCTGATATGGCACAAAGATTAAGGGATATGGATAAGGCTTTCAATATTTTAGAAGAAGATATTACATTTCCCGATAGAATAGCGTAAGAAAAAGTTTACTTTATTTTATGTAAAAATATAGTATAATATTAAGACATGAGCAAAACAGATAATCGCAGTTATACATGACGAAAGGGTATAATTGAGGAAAGTCCGAACCTCACAGGGCAGGATGCCGGATAACGTCCGGTGAAGGCGACTTCAAGGAAAGTGCAACAGAAAATTACCGCCATGTTAAATGGTAAGGTTGAAAAGGCGGTGTAAGAGACCACCGAGGTTAAGGTAACTTAACCTGCCATGTAAACCCCATCCGAGGCAAGACCGAACAGAATTACAGTCGGCCCGACTTTTATTCAGGTGGGTTGCTTAAGTTAAGCGGCAACGCTTAAATCAGATAGATGATTATCAGATACAGAATTCGGCTTACAGTTTTACTCATACCAAGGGGATGTACCGGTTTCGACAGGGAACATGCAGTTGGTGAAGCTATCCGTATGCGATGCGTTAAATGGCAAAAATAAATATAAACGCTGAAGAAAACTTCGCATTAGCTGCCTAAGGGCAGCCATCGGCTTTAAGGCACTCACAACTTAAATAACCGGTGTCAAATCTGTGAGAAACCTTATATGCAAAGCTTTGAGCATATAGATGTACTATGAAGCTACTAAACTCCAAGGACTGTGAATTGCCCTTGGACGGAGGGAATGTATATAAATTCACTATGATAGTAGAAGAACAAGGAATTGTTTTTTGGACACGGGTTCAACTCCCGTCATCTCCAGTTAAAAAGTCTTGAATTTCAAGGCTTTTTTATTTTTATTGCAGGGGAGGTGCAAGGAAATCATCGCCTTGCGGCGAACACCGCCTCGCAAGCAAGTACGGGGATAAAGCACCCCTACTCGATTCGTGTTGCGTTTTGTATCATATATTTTTAAATAATTAAAAGTTATATAGTGAGGTGGAATAATGAAACAATATGTTGTAGATGCATTTACGGATAAGGTTTTTAGCGGTAATCCGGCAGCAGTTTGTGTGCTGGATAAGTGGCTTGATGATAATATTATGCAAAAGATTGCAATAGAGAATAACCTGTCGGAGACGGCGTTTATAGTAAAAGAAGGTGATAAGTACCATATCAGATGGTTTACACCGGGAAATGAAATTGACCTTTGCGGACACGCAACTTTGGGCAGTGCCTATGTACTTGCAAACTTTGTGGACAGTTCGGCAGAAAAGTTTGTATTTTCTTCAATGAGCGGAGATTTGATCGTTAAAAAATCAGGTAGTTTATTTGAAATGGACTTTCCGGCCCGCATGCCGAAGGAAATCGAATTTACCGATGTAATGAGAAAGGCTGTAAAAGGTTTGGAGGCAAAAGCCTATATCGGAAGAGATCTTATGCTGGTGCTTGATAAGGAAGAAGATGTGTTTAACTTTGAACCTGATTTTTCGGATATTGCAAATGTACCTGATGGACTGGGGCTTTTTATTACAGCAAGGTCAAAAGAATATGACTTCGTATCAAGAACATTTTTTCCTAAAATCAATGTAAATGAGGATCCGGTCTGCGGATCGGCTCATTGTAATTTTATTCCCTACTGGGCGAAAGTACTCGGAAAAGAAGAGATGGTTGCATATCAGGCTTCTCCAAGAGGTGGAATAGTGTATTGTAAGGATAAGGGTGAGAGAGTTTTGATAAGCGGAAAAGCGACACTTTACAGTGAGGCTAGGATATATATAGATTTGTCGGCAAAATAAACAATTGTTTGCGAGTACTTAGGGCGTGTCTTAAAACTGTAATATACTATGCTATTTACACAAAATAAATATTGATGCACAGTTAATAAAGGCAATAAAAGATGTTGCCGATTTATCATACCTTGTTGTCAACTTGTAGAAATACTTTATTTTATTGAAAGATATTTTATTAAAAGACAAGGTGTTATGTAATTTTAAGTTTTAAGACACAGCTTAGCAACATAAACAATTATAGGTTTTGAATCTCCAACTACACTACTGTTACAAAAAATATGAACAGTACAGGTAATTAGCAGTGATTAGATATAATTTATAATTATTTATGCCGCTAAGGGGAAGGGGGATGAGAAGTGTGTGGAAGCAACTTTTATTGCATCTTAACTATTCAACCCATGAAAGTTTCCTTCTTTTTTCTTTTATATCCTCAACTATCTTTTCACCAAGCGACTTAGGATCAACATCCACATACATAACGGAACCCAAGGTCTTTCTTGTACTTTCTTTTAAGAACTCCACAGTTTTGGGTGAGCCGTGTATAGGTGCTTCCACACAGTGATAAGAATTAAGCCCATGCAACCTGAAACCTAAAGCAGCATTGATACCTTTTTCATTAGACCATTCCGGAGATGAAAAAGCATAGGGCATATCTTTTAAGTCCTTACCGTGCAAAGCGGCTATTGCTCCGAAAATAGCTGAAGAACGGGTATTATCTATACATTCACCCACATGCATTACAGGCGGCATATTGTCTTTTTCAAGGAATTTTCTTAAACTGTCGCCACACTTTGAGTATGCAAGCTCACTTGTCTGGCAATACCCCATCTTTAAGAGAGGAAAAGAGGCACAGCCGTTAGTCAAAATCAAAATATTGTTTCTCAAAAGCACATCTGCAACATCAATAATAGCCTTCTCATAGGTAACTCTGGGGTTATTGCAACCTACAAGATTGACTATTCCTCTTATAGTTCCGCTTTTTAGTGCATCTGCAAGGGGTTGCATACTTCCGTAGTACTTTGAAAGGTACTCAAAGGAAAAACCTACTTCCGCATCCACCTCATACTGCGGTATGAATACCGGTATACCCTTTCTGCTTTCATAACTTTCTATGGCTCTTTCTATGATTTTTTGAGCAATTTCTTTAGTTTCTTTTATATTAGAATGGTGATGATCGTAACCTATATGCTCAGCCCCGGGAAGCCTTGCCGAATCACTGGTTGTTACCACGGTAGTTCTAAAACATCTTGCTTTAAGTTTACCCTGTGCCGCCCATTTCAGATTAAGTATGATCTCTCTTCCGTGCATACCGTGCTGAGCAACACCGGCAGCTGCACTTCTGAGAAGATTTCTTGCCACTATCAGATCCGCATCCGCACCGCAGATACCCTTAGGGCTTTTGGGAGTAACTTTACAAGGTCCCATATTACAGATCTTACAGCATACACCTGTCATTCCGAAAGCACATTGAGGTTGTTGCTTATCAAATCTGTCAAATGTTGTATCTATACCGAGCTGTTCCATACGAAGCATCATCTCTCTTACAGCAGGATCCGGAGTATTCTCAAGTACCTCCTGCTTAGAGGGGAATGTCTTTCTGTAAGCACTTACAGCCTTTATATAGTCTTCGGTAAATGCTTCTTCATGGCTATGTTCATACTCGTGTCCGTCTTCATCGGTATGAGTATGTGTATGTCCTTCCACAGGTTTTAGCACTCTCGGTATACCGTTTTCGTCAAAACCTATTATGGCCCTGTGTCTGTGCTCATTTGCATAGTTTTCTTTCTTACTCATATCTTACTCCTCTTAGCATAATATATTTCAAGCCCTCATAAATATAAACATATTAATTCAATATGTTTATAGGTTGAATATATTATAAATTATCTTACTTATTTCGTCAACTTATTAATGAATTAGTACGATGATTTTGCGAGACCTGCACCGGCCTATGGAATTCGTATCCCACTTTATCAAAAGATTTAACCGATATAAAGATTGAATCATAGGAAGTTTTTTATCTCCCACTGCATTAGTGTTATAAAGAACATAAATAGTACAAGTAATTAAGGGAGGTAGGTATTATTTATAGTTGCTTATATAGCCAACTTATTATAAAACACTTGTCTTTAAGCGTCTTTATGATAAAATTATTGTCGACAGTCAATGAGAGTATACTCTTTGACAATTTATATAAGGAGATTAGATTATGGCAGAATCAATGCTGGGCTTAAAAAGAAGCCACAGATGTGCAGAAGTAGTTGATGCTAAAATAGGCGATCCGGTCTGTGTTATGGGCTGGGTAGCAAAAAACAGAGTTAAGGGAGGAATTATATTCCTTGACTTAAGAGACAGAAGCGGAATAGTACAGATTATATTTGAAGAAGAAACTTGCGGTAAGGAAATATTTGAAAAGGCTGCTAAAATCAGAGCGGAGTTTTGTATAGCGGTATCAGGTGTGTTGGAAAATAGAAAAGGTGCGGAAAATGAAGACCTTGCGACAGGTAAACTGGAAATTATAGCCAAGGAATTAAGAATACTTTCCGAAGCTGAGACACCTCCATTTCCTATAGAAGAAGACTCAAAGACCAAGGAAGAACTTAGATTAAAGCACAGGTATCTTGACCTTAGAAGGCCCGATTTGCAAAGAAATATCATGCTAAGAAGCAAGATAGCTACATTTACCAGAGAATATTTGGCAAAAGAGGGATTCTTAGAGATAGAGACTCCTACTTTGATCAAGAGCTCACCGGAGGGAGCAAGAGACTATCTTGTGCCTTCAAGAGTACATAAGGGAGAGTTTTACGCACTTCCGCAGTCTCCGCAGCTTTTTAAGCAGCTTTTAATGTGTGCCGGTTATGACAGATACTTCCAATTGGCACGTTGTTATAGAGACGAGGATTTAAGAGCGGACAGGCAGCCTGAGTTTACACAGATAGACATGGAGCTTTCATTTGTAGATGTGGAAGATGTGCTTGCGGTAAATGAGGGGCTGATTTCAAGTCTTTTCAAAAGTGTACTCGGTGTTGATATACCTACACCTATACAAAGACTTACATGGCAGGAGGCTATGGACAGATTCGGTTCCGATAAGCCGGATCTAAGATTCGGTATGGAATTAAAAAATATATCTGATATAGTTTCCGACAGCGGATTTTCAGTGTTTGCCACAGCAGTAGCAAACGGTGGAAGTGTAAGAGGTATAAAGGTTGGAGGACAGGCAGCTATGCCTCGTAAGAAAATAGATGCTCTGACGGAGTTTGTAAAAACTTATGAAGCCAAGGGACTTGCCTATCTTGCAATAGATGCCGAGGGCAATATTAAATCATCATTTGCCAAGTTCCTTGAAGAAGATAAGCTTAAGAGCATAATGGAGCGTATGGAAGCAAAGCCGGGAGACCTTCTTCTTTTTGTGGCTGATAAGAATTCTGTGGTTTTTGCATCACTTGGTGCTTTAAGGTGTGAGATAGCCTCACAGCTCGGCTTACTTAAAAAAGATGAGTTTAAGTTCTTGTGGGTTACTGACTTTCCACTTCTTGAGTGGAGTGAGGAAGATGAAAGATTTAAAGCGGTACACCACCCGTTTACCATGCCTGTAGACGAGGATCTTCAGTACCTTGATACAGATCCGGGAAGAGTCAGAGCCAAGGCTTATGATATCGTATTAAACGGTACGGAGCTTGGAGGAGGTTCAGTAAGAATACACCAAGCCGACATACAGAGGAAAATGTTTGAAATACTCGGACTTTCAGAAGAGACTGCGAGGGAAAGATTCGGTTATCTTTTAGAGGCTTTTAAGTACGGCGTTCCTCCACATGCAGGTCTTGCTTACGGACTTGACAGAGTGGTGATGCTTATGGTAGGCGCAGACTCCATAAGAGATGTTATAGCCTTCCCTAAGGTAAAGGATGCGTCCTGTCTTATGACAGAGGCACCTGACAGAGTGGATGAAGAACAGCTTAAGGAACTGCATATTGAGATAAGTAAGGAATAGCGTATATTTATTAAGTAAAGAGTCAGAGCTTACATATATTAAAAGATCTGTTGCAAAACAGAGGTCATGTAAAAGCTGTACATATATGATATACACCTGAAAGCAAGTTTTCATTTGTTATATTATATATGTATAGCTGAGCTGCCGAAACTGTAACCTTTTACGAAAATTACAGCGGTGAACTCTTTGTGAATTTATGGAAAAGACTGTTTATATCTGCTATTATATGGGATAGATACAGTCTTTTTTGGATTTAAAAAATATTGCAATCAGACCTGTTCTAAATCAAAGCTTATACAGGTTGGGTATTGTCAAAATAAAGGTTAGTGGAGACAGTAGCTTACAAAGATAAAGGGTATTTTACTAAAATATATATCGGGAGAGTTATATGGAAATCATAAAAATATTGGTGGTAGATGATGAAGCCAGAATGAGAAAACTGGTTAAGGATTTTTTGAGTGTAAAAGGATATAAGGTGGTAGAGGCGGCTGACGGAGAAGAGGCAATATCCTTATTTATGGAGCAAAAGGACATAAAACTTATACTTTTAGATGTTATGATGCCTAAGATGGACGGCTTTGAAACACTGAAACTTATAAGACAGTACTCCGACTTACCTGTAATAATGCTTACGGCAAGAAGTGAAGAAAGAGATGAGTTACAGGGATTTAACCTCGGAGTTGACGAGTATATAACCAAGCCTTTCAGTCCGAAGATTCTGGTTGCAAGAGTGGAGGCTATACTCAGAAGAAGCGGTCAGGACAGAGAGGAGAATCTGTCTGCCGGCGGAATAGTTATAGATAAGTCCGCACATCAGGTAAGTATAGACGATACACCTGTAGATTTAAGCTATAAAGAATTTGAACTTCTGTCATATTTTCTTGAAAATAAGGGTATAGCCTTATCCAGAGAAAAAATACTTAATCATGTATGGAATTATGACTATTTCGGTGATGCCAGAACCATAGACACCCATGTAAAAAAACTCCGTGCGAAAATGGGAAAAAAAGGAGAGTATATTAAAACTATTTGGGGAATGGGATACAAATTCGATATAGAAGGTTAGGAAAATGAAACATTCAATTCAATATAGATTTACGGCAATGCTCCTAAGCGTGGTTGCAGTAACACTTATTGCAATTTATTTGATCAATACATTCGGACTGGAAACTTATTATGTCAATCAAAAAGTCAGGGCAATAAGTCTTGCGTATAAAAGTATAGATAATATATTAACAGACAGCAACGGTATGTGCACAGAGGAAAGTAAACAAGACGAAGATAATAAAGAAGGTGATGAAGAAAGTTCCGTAGCCTTAGACAAAATAAAGGTGGCAGAGCTTGGAGAGGTATTAAAAGAGTATTCCGACAAATACAATATAAGTATAGCATTAATAGATTCATTAGATGACGCCGCTATTATTTCTTCCGAAAGAGACGGAGAGCTTATACTTAGAAGAGCTCAAGACAGTATGTTTGCAAAGAAAAATAACGGCAAGGTACAAAAACTCTATACTTCAGATAACTATTCAATAACAAGACATGACACGGCTTTGGACAAATCCTCATTTATTGAGTGTATAGGGTATTGCAGCGATAACAGAACCCTGATAGTGATGTCAAGTCCTATGGAAAGCGTAAAAAGCAGTGTAGCCCTATCAAATACCTTTTTGACTTATATAGCTTTGATTGCATTTATACTCAGCATAGTTATGGCTTTCTTTATGACCAAGAGAGTAACCAAACCCATACTTACACTTGCAGACATATCCGAAAAAATATGCGGACTTGATTTTACTGCAAAATATGAAGGAAAGTACGAAGATGAGATAGGTGTGCTGGGGCATAATATTAACCGAATGTCAAAAAAGCTTAAAAGTACCATAGCTGAACTTAAAAGTGCCAATGAAAGCCTAAGAGAGGATATCAAACGCAAAGAAGAAATAGACGAGATGAGGAAGTCATTTATAGCAAATGTTTCTCATGAGCTTAAAACTCCAATAGCTTTAATACAAGGCTATGCGGAAGGCTTAAATGAGGGTATGTGTGAGGATAAGGACAGTCGCAAATACTACACGGATGTTATCATAGATGAGGCAAACAGGATGAATTCCATGGTCAAGCAGCTTTTAAGCCTTAGTGTGCTTGAGTCCGGAAATATGGAGCTGCAAAAAGAGACCTTTGATATATATGAAATGGTAGCCGGACTTGTAGAGTCAACCAAGATATTGGCAGCAGATAAAAATATAGAATTTAAGCTTGAAGGAAGGTCGGGAATACTCATCAATGCGGATGAATTCAAGCTTGAGGAAGTGGTAACCAACTATATAAGCAATGCTATAAAACACGTATCCGATAACGGAAAGATAGTGATAAGACTTATACCTGACAAAGACAGGGTAAAACTTGAAGTTTATAATAGCGGAAATGCAATACCCAAAGAGGATATAGAGCATATTTGGGATAAGTTTTATAAAGTCGATAAGGCACATTCAAGAGATTATGGCGGCACCGGAATAGGACTTTCTATAGTAAAGGCTATATTGGAAATACATGATATGCCTTATGGCGTGGAAAATGTAGAAGACGGCGTAATGTTTTGGTTTGAGGCAAAAATATTCAGCTTAGTTTAGTGCATCGTTTCTTAAATAAGCAGAGCTTGTTATAATATAAACATTAAAAATTTAGATATATACCCTTATCAAGTACTTGAAAAAGGTGTATAATGAATAGGAAATAACACTTGAGTTTATTTTAAGTATCGGATTATAGTCCGTTGCTTACAAGAAAGGAGCAATTACTATGAATCATGAGCAATTAGAACGTATGAGTAAAGGCAAGGGCTTTATTGCAGCACTTGATCAAAGCGGCGGTTCAACACCTAAGGCACTCAAGGCATATGGAATTGAGGAAAGTGCTTACAATGGAGAGGAAGAGATGTTTGATCTCGTACATGCTATGAGAACAAGAATCATTACCGATCCGGCTTTTAGCAGCGAAAAAGTGCTGGCAGCTATTCTTTTTGAGCAGACCATGGATCGTAAGATAGAGGGTGAGTATACAGCCGACTATTTATGGAATGTTAAAAAAATAGTTCCTATATTAAAAATAGATAAGGGTCTTGCGGAAGAGAAGAATCATGTAAAGCTTATGAAGCCTATTCCGGGACTTGACGAGCTTTTGGAACATGCAGTAAAAGAGCGTCATATCTTCGGAACAAAGGAGCGTTCTGTTATACTTGATTATGATGAGCAGGGAATAAAGGAAG
>CAJPUK010000043.1 GCA_905373785.1 uncultured Johnsonella sp.
AAAAAACGAATATATTAAGGGCTTTAAATTCAGACCTTAAATATATCCGTTTTTATCGGCACTCTTTCCACTAAGCCTGCTTTGACCTTACATCCACCACTATATTGCAATCGGATACAAAGTCCTCTCCCAAATCAAGCAGATAATCCACAGAAACCTTAAGTCTGTCCTCGCTTCTTTGGATATCTATATTCTTAGTAAGAATCCCCATCACAAACTCTCCATAAGGAGTGTTGTAATAGGTTATATGTTTTTTTCCGTTTTTATAAAAGTTCATATTGGAGTTTGTAAAACCCTCTTTAAGTATGCTTAAGCCTTCGGTATCTACTGAAATAGTATTCTTTATGCTGTGTTTTGAACCCTCTATAAGCTCATCATAGGTTATCTTCTCTACACCTGCCTCAGCACTGTACTTAGCAGGTACTACAAGTTCTATATTCTCATTGTCTTCATCCCGCATATGAGTGCCTTTTATACTTACCAATACATCCTTTGTCATATTCCCTCCTATCAGATCAATACTCCTCTATATTGATCTTCTTGGTATTTTTCACCTCATTAGGCAATATCATGGAAGCAAAATCCTGAAAAGACTCCGCCAGGTCACTTACATAAAAATTGTACTCCGCCTTTATATTGCTGTCTTTTTTAATACCGTATCTGTCCAAAAGTTTTGACAGCTCCAAAGCCGTCTCATAAGCCGGATCCACAAGATTTACCGACTGCCCCATAATCTTGGCTATAGCCGGTTTTAATAAAGGATAGTGTGTGCAACCCAAGACCAAGGTATCTATATATTTGCTTTTAAGTTCGCTTACATACCTGGAAATTATCTCATCAGTTACATTATCATGCATAAGCCCCTCTTCCACCAGCGGGCAGAGCAGGGGACAGGCCTTTTGTGTTACTTCTATACCTTTATCTATATCTTTTATAAACTTCGGATATATACCGCTTGAGACCGTGCCCTTGGTACCTATAACACCTATTCTTTTATTATTTGTTACCCTTGCAGCCTGCACCGCACCTGCATGTATCACACCTATAACGGGCAAATCATTTTCATTTATCACAGTGTCAAGTGCATAGGCACTGGCGGTATTGCAGGCTATAACTATAGCCTTGACCTCTTTGGTTTTCAGAAAGTTAATAATCTGCCTTGCATATTTTATTATAGTATCTTTGGACTTGCTGCCGTAAGGCACTCTGGCTGTATCTCCAAAATACACTATACTCTCTCTAGGCATTTGTCTCATTATCTCTCCTGCCACGGTAAGTCCGCCCACTCCTGAATCAAAGACCCCGATAGGAGCATTACTTTTATCAAGCATATCTACTCTCTCTCATAAGCTAAGTCTATCAAACTTTGTATTAATCTATATTTATCTATGCCTTTTGCCTCCCAAAGCATGGGATACATACTTATGTTGGAAAAACCCGGCATAGTATTGATCTCATTAAATATTACTTCTCCTGTATTACTTAAAAAAAAGTCAACTCTGGCTATTCCATGGCAGTCCATGGCTTTGAAAATAAGCTTTGAGTATTCTCTGATTTTTTCAACCGTATACTCATCCAAACCCGGATCTACCACGGTTTTTGAAGCCGCATTATAGTATTTTGAATCAAAATCATAAAAGCTGCCTGCACTTAAAATCTCCCCCACACCGCTTACAAGCGGCTTATTCTTTGTTCCAAGTACGGCACATTCCAGTTCCCTTCCTACTATCGCCTCTTCCACAAGTATTTTCTTATCATGCAGCACAGCCTCTTCCAAGGCATATTTTAACTCAGCAGCATTATTTGCCATATTTACGCCCCTGCTGGAGCCGGCATTTGCAGGTTTTACAAAAACAGGGTATTCAAATCTGTACTCTACCTCCTGTATTGCAGCAATTATATCCTTCTTAATCTTATGTCTGTGCAGCAGTTTATATGCCGCCTGCCTTATACCTATTCTGTCAGCTATAAGCTTGGTATAGGACTTGTCCATGGACAGGGCGCTTGATAATACATCACAACCTACATAAGGTATCTTAGCCAATTCACAAAGCCCCTGTATAGTTCCGTCCTCTCCATACAAGCCGTGCAACACCGGAAATACCAAAGACAGCTTAATCTTGGTATACTCACTTCCCTCTGTTATAAGCAATGATTTTTCTTTGGCATCCGGGAGCAGATAAGCCCCGGTCTTGCCCTCTCTCCAACTTTCATTTACTATATCTTCAACACTGCCTACCCTAAGCCACTTGCCTTCTTTAGTAATTCCTATTAAGATTATATCATATTTTTCTTTATTTATACACTTTATGATATTTATTGCCGACATACATGATACTACATGCTCTGAGGACTGACCTCCGAATATAACCGCTATTACCTGCTTTGACATTAATCTACTTTTCCTTTAAGTTTTTTGCTACCGTAGTTTCCTGGTTATCTATATGCTGTCTGATCTGTTCTTTCGCCATGACAACATCTCTTTCCTTTAGAGCTTTAAGTATACCTTCATGTTCCGTAACAAGCAAGGCTCTTTTATCGGCATCTTTTATATACTCAATTCTATATCTGTACATCTGCTCCCTTAGATTACCTACCAAAAGCATAAGCTTATCATTGTCCGTAGATTTGAATATCACATCATGGAAATGCTCATCACTCTTTGCAATCTCTATCAGATCCATCTTCTCTACGGCTTTTTTAAAATCATCCATTGCAAGATCCAGTTCTCTTATATCTTCCTCGTTCATACGCTCACAGGCAAGCTCTATGGCAAGTTCTTCAAGCGCCTTTCTTACCTCAAGCACATCTCTTAGGCTTTTACCCGTAATGCCTGCCACTTCCGCTCCCCTTCTGGGTATCATAATAACAAGACCTTCAAGCTCCAGCATCCTTATAGCCTCTCTTATAGGTGTCCTGCTCACTCCGAGATCCTTTGCAAGGCGTATTTCCACCAGTCTTTCACCGGGTGAAAGATTACCCTTTAATATAGCCTGTCTTAAAGTCTTAAATACCACATCTCTTAGCGGCATATAATCATCCACAGCCAGTTTAAGTGTTTCTGACATTATAACCCTCCTTTTATAAATTCGCTTATATACACTTCTTTAATTTCAGCCCTAAACTCCCCCTGCTTAAAAGTTTCATAGCACTTTTTTGCAAGTACCGAATTTTCAAAGACCCCGAACACTACCGAACCGGAACCGGTCATTACGGCTCCGAGTGCCCCCTGTCTTATAAGTTCCTGCTTTATTTTTTCTATTAAGGGATACTTCTTTCCTATGTACAGCTCAAAAACATTTTTCATATTCTCGGCTATCTTTTTAAGATTTCCCTCTTCAATATAGGAAATTATTTTACCGGTATCGGGTCTATCCTTATCTGTAAGCTTAGATAAATCCACCAAAGAATAAGCTTCCTTGGTAGATATGGAAAAATAAGGTTTTATAAGCAGCAAATGTGCATCAGGCATAGCTTTCAGTTCAGACAGCTCCTCTCCTATGCCCTTAGCCAACATAGTTCCCCCACAGATACAAAAAGGAACATCCGCACCTATCTCCAAACCTATTTTCATAAGTTCTTCCTTGCTTAACCTCAAATTATACAGTTCATTCATTCCTCTAAGAACGGCTGCCGCATCCGTACTGCCTCCTGCCATACCTGCTCCCATAGGAATATATTTATATAAATTTATATGCAAGCCCTCTTTTATATCAAATCTTTCATATAAAAGCTTTGCCGCCTTATAAACTATATTATTTTCAGGAATACATAATCCTTTAATATTGGAACTTATCTCTATGTCTTTGTGTCTTAATTTAGTTAGGTTTACCTTATCGTAAACCCCAACACTTTGCATAATCATACAGAGCTCATGATAACCGTCATCTCTCCTTGCCAATATATCCAGGGACAGATTGACTTTTGCATAAGCTTTCAGACTTATATTGTCCATAAATTACTCCCGGGCAAAATTACTATGATATAAAATTAACTAACTTCTAAAAACTTAAAAACCGCTTGTACAATTTAAGAATTTTGTTCATTAGTATACTGTATGCAGTATTATAACACATCCAAATAGAATATATCTATAGAATATTTCAACATATCTTTACTGTACTTTGACAGTTTTTCTGCCAGTTTAATTGAGGCGATATTTCCCTTTTTTATCTCTATAGCAGGTTTTACTTTTTTATACACCTTTTTGATTATTGCCTTGGATATTTCATAAGCATAACCTTTATTCCTATACTCAGGACTGATAAAATAGCTAAGAAAATACCTATTCTTATCATTTCCAAAATACAATCCCGCCATACCTATAAAATCGGAATTTTCCTTATCTTCAACTGCCCAAATTCCATAATCAAAAAACCTGTAAGTAATATTTATATAGTTAAGAAAAGTTGCTTCATCTTCAAAATACTTTCCGGATTCCGACAAAGCCTGTGATGACTCAATCTTAACATAGTCATCACAGGTTAATTCTCTAAGAGAGAGTCTGTCGGTATCTAATATGGTCAAAGGCTTATTATGCTTTCTGCAAATAACCTTTTTAAGAAACTCATCATCAATTGATTCAAGACCCTCTACCGCATATTCTGCCAAAGACAGATCAAATACTCCTTTTGTGTCTATGGCTACAGTGGCGATTCCCCTACTCTTAGCCTCTTTCAAAGCAAAAGCCTCATCGGATATCAGCACTTTGTAATCAATACCGTCAATATTAATGTTTTTTAGGAGCTTCATACTCAACTCCAAAGGTATCTACCGTCATGGAAGCTATCTTTTGCTCATTAAGCGGTCTGTCCTCTCTGTCCGTTTGAACGGCTGCTATCTTATCAACCACATCCATGCCTTCTATTACTTTTCCAAAAGCCGCATAAGCACCGTCAAGATGCGGTGAAGTCTCATGCATTATAAAAAACTGACTTCCGGCAGAGTTAGGATCCATAGCCCTTGCCATAGATATAACTCCTCTTTCATGCTTTAAATCATTCTTTATTCCATTATGTGCAAACTCGCCTTCTATGGTATAACCCGGACCGCCTGTACCTATACCCTTCGGGCAGCCTCCCTGTATCATAAAGCCGGATATTACTCTGTGGAAAATAAGCCCGTTATAATAACCTGCATTTATTAAACTTATAAAATTCTTTACGGTATTTGGGGCAACATCAGGATAAAGCTCAAGTTTTATTACCGAACCGTCATTCATATTAATTGTAACTATAGGATTCTTACTCATATTCTAAGCCTCTCTTTTTCATATATTTAAACTCTGCTAATTATAACACATCTTTACAAAGCTTTATAGCATATTTCTCATGACCTTACTAAAATCAGGTGTAAGGGTACTAAAATCCCTATATATGCAAACATTTTATATAATCCGCTTAAAGTATATATAGAGTTTATGTAGTGATAAACCGGCACCGTACACTGCAATAAAGGCTTTGACAAATCTATAAATATAGGACTTAAAATCACACTTACTATCAAAATAACAGGGATAAATGCACTGTATATGTATATATTGTTAAATATAACTCTCAGCATATTACTTACTAAGGCAAGAGCAAGCACATAGAAAAACAAACTCACAACTTCTTTATACAAGGCAATACCCAGACCTGATACATATATTGCTACAAGCAGTATCACTGCTGCCGTAGATGTTATAGAGAGTATGTATAAAAAAGAAAAAGCCGCTTTTAATCTTCTGTCTATCCATACCCAAAGCCCGGCATCTACATCCTTTTTATAAAACATAGCCGATATCATAGCTACGAGAAAAAGCCATATAGCCAAAAAACCTCTTAAAGGGTTTAGAAGAAAGCTCTTATCCGACTTTTTTTCTACATAGTCATCACCGTCAAGACTTACAAACTCTATAATATCATCCTCTATCTTTCTTGCTTCATAATATTCATCCAGTTCTTTTTCACCCTCTTTATTATCTTGTAAGTAGGTAAACTTTTCTTTCATATATTTTTTATATAAAGCCTTGGAAATATAAGGATATAGCTTTGCAAAAAGCTTTTCTCTTGAGATACCCAGTATACTGCTTTTTCTTGCTTCTATAACTTTAACGATATGCTTTCTCTTATACAAGTTATTATTAACAGCCCTTTCTAAATCATCCGGTAAAATCCACAGGGCATCAAGCCTGACTTGTAAATCTTCATATGCACTGTCCTCATCCTGATACTCTATAAAGTTTATAATACTGTCTTCTTTAGTCAGTTCCTCAATAATATCCTTTGATAAGCCTGAGCCCGCATCCGTATACAGTCCCACTTTAAGCACCGAGCTGTCCCTTAAACTTATTATCCTAAGAGAAAAAGCAAGCAAGGGCAGCAACAAAAACAACACTATATAACTGTAATTTTTTAAACTCCTTTTATTAAGCAAATAGTACCATGTAAATAATTTACGCATATCTTATATCCCTATCTTATTTATGTGCTATAACATTTTTATAGCATCCAACTTTATAAAAAACGATTTACGACAGTTTTTATTAAATTATACTGCTCAGTTGCTGCAATATCTTTTTACAACTGTCATCAAGCATATAATTGAGTTTTCATATTATTATTCTACAGCTTTTATAAATTATATTGCCGCATTTCTACAATATTTTTTCATAAAGTTGCATTGGTATAATATTTAGAAAGTAATCTAAACAAATTTATCTGTGTGAACAATCTATTTGATTCATTTACTTAAAAACTATATCATGCACTTTTTAATATACGCCTTCTTCTTATGACTATACTAAGAAGTATTGCAATAAGGCTGTAAAATAAAAGCAGTATTATATTGCCCTCTTTAGGCTGTGATAAAAGCATACCCTGCATTATCTCAAGCCCAAGATTTATCGGCAAAAACTTAATAAACAGCTTAAGCTCATCCGCAAAAAAACTCACAGGGTAAAATACTCCCGAAAGATACGCCATACTGAGCATAAGCACAAATGAAGTACTGATTGCCGCAATAAAGTCCGATATAAGTTCATATATAAGCTGGTATATGGCAGTCAAAACCGTTACCAAGGGTAAACTTGCCATAAGAAGGCTTACAGGCTCTATATCCATATAGTCAAAATTGTAAAGTGCTATAAGTACAATAAAGGGTAGAAAAAGACTGATACACATATATACAAATGCTACCGCAAACTCCGTTATCACTTGATAAATAAAAGAAAAGCCCTTGCTTTGCAAAATTTTATAAAGCTCCATATCCCTTTTTATAAGCAGAAGACTTAAAGCTATTCCGGACAGTATTATGAAAAAAGCAAACATTGCAGATATATAGTAGCTTTTTATATCAATTTCTTTATAATAATCCATTACCTGTATGTCATACAATTTATTTCTGGTAAATATCTTATTGATAAAAACTTTGTTCATATCCAAAGTTATTTCACTAAGACCCGGTTCTTTTTTATCTATTACAAAATCCTGCATAGCATATATGGCTCTTTCCGAGTTAAATAAAGCAACCGACAGCACATTTGCCGCTTCTTTTAATATATTATCCGCAAGACCTAAGTTATGTCTGCTTACAAGCTTAAGCTTTTCATGCTCGCCTCTTCCCAAAGCTTCCAAAAACTCGTCGGATATAATCAGATAACCTGCAATTTGCGCACTTTGAAGCTTTTGTTTCGCTTCTTTTTCTGACAGCCTTATGAAATTAATACTGTATCTTGAGCTGTCCAGTCTGTCCAAAGCACTTATACCTAAGCCTATATAACTGTCCTTAGGGTCTCCCACTATTCCTACATTTATTTTTTGAGCGTCTTCGTTTGAATTACCAAGGCTTATGGCAATATAGCTTAGCAAAGTTGCCACTGTTAAAATGACAAATGCAGAGATAAGTGAAAACTTACTTAGCTTAAGAGCTTTTTTTATATTCAAAACCGTATATCTAAAAATCATATTCATAGAGCAAGCACCCTCTTTTTCTAAAATACCTCTCTAAAGCCTTTTCTATAATTTCTACTACTTCTTCTTTACTTCCATCATGATTTTTTTGCTTTATAACTATGGGCTGTTATTAGCAAACAGCTGCAAAATATTATAAAGTAAAGTCTTTGACTTAATTATAATCTCTTATAATATATTTCATGAATCTAACCTATTATCTTTATAAGTTCATCTACATTGTCCTTATATTCAAACGGGTTCAATATACCTGCTTTAAGCACATAATGCTCATCGCAGATTCCGAAATCCCCTACATCATGGCTGACCAGTATTATACTGCCCCCCTGCCTTTTATGCTCACTTATATATCGGTGTATATCCGCCTTGCATATTATATCAAGGTAGGCTGAAGGCTCATCCATTAAAAGTATCTTCGGCTTACTTGCAACAGCACAGGCTATACTCAGTCTCTTCTTCATACCCATACTAAGGGCTGATACAGGTTTTTTCAAAAATTCATCAACTCCAAGCAAGGATATAACACCGGAAGTTATCTCTTTTTTCAGTACATCTTTATCATACCAAAGCTTAAGATTATCCAAGGCATTTAGCTCCTCTATCAATGGGGACTTTTGCGGTATGTAGGCTATAAGTTTTCTTCTTAAAACCGGATTTTTAAGCAGGTCCTCATCCTTATATATGGCTCTTCCCGAATTTGGCTTTAACACCCCTGCCAAAATGGAAAGAAGTGTGGTCTTTCCACTGCCGTTGACACCCAGAATTCCCACACATCTTTCCTCATTAAGTTTCATATATATATCTTTCAGTACCCACTTATCTTTATATCTTTTTGATATATTAATAAGCTCCAACATCACAACTCCTAATCAATCATAAATTCCAAAGAGCTTTCTATACTGTCAACCCAATCACTCGGAAGATCCGTATCCCTAAGCTGTTCTATAAACTTCTCAGTGTCAAAGGTTGCAACCCAATCACTTGCTCCGTTATCATCTTCTATATCATACGGATCCATTTTCTTAGGTAAACTTATCTTCTTGGCAGCCTCTTTCTTCTCGGTTCCTGTGATGGTAACAAGCGGATCTTCTCCATCCAGTATGGCAACAACGGACTTTGACTTATCAGCTTCAAGCCTTAAAGCATAGCCTGAAAACATGTCCATACCATAGTACGCATCTCCTAATCCGTCCTCTGCCTTAACGGTTAAAGCCATCTCCTGATTTTCAGTTCCGAATTTTGCAAGATTAAGCTTTTCAACATCAACAACAAGTAAGGTGGTTTCATCACCGTCATCATCTTGAACAAGACTGAACTCACCGCTTAAATTGGCTCCCGAAAGTTTTCCTTTACCTGAAAACTTTACTGAACTTCCATCATAATCATAGGCATAAAGTATACCTACATCTTTGCCCTTTTTAGTAAATGCATAATTCACAACAATCTCCGACTCATCATTAGAAAAGTTTATATCTCTGCCTATGATATTGCCGGAATTATCAACATAGACAGCCATGGTAAATGTCAATCCGTCAAAGTCCGCATCATCAATACTGTCAGTCATCTCTTCTAAAAGACTGTCATAATCATCCATAATATCGTCTACCGTGGTACCTAAGCCTGCACTGTTGGCCCCCATTGATACCTCTGCAAAATCACGAATTACTTCCCTAAGCTCTTTATCATCACTTGCTTCTTCGGCCAGTGCCTTGAACATTTCCTTTATCTTATCATCTTCCAAGGTGTAGCTTAATTTATATGCCGACTGTGTTACACCGGAAGCCTCAAGTTTCACTTTTTCCTTCTTTACCTTTGATATATTCTTTAAATATACATTCAGATAGTTTTTTGTAAGTGACTTTAACTTATCTTTACTTGGTAAAGACTCATAGGATGACATATACGCATCAAAATCAAAACCGTTGTCGGTTAAATATTCTTTTGAAACTTTTATATACTCATCTGTCAAATCCGGTATGGTAAGATAAAAATTCTCATCATCTGCATAGGCTTTAAAACTTACCACGTCCTTATCATTAATCTTTGAACTTATTGATGCTTCATAGTTATTATCTTTTGCTGCAAACTCCATATTCATATCAAGCTTTTCAAACCATGAAAAATCCGTGCCGCCGCTAAATGTTTCCATAAGATCCTTAGCATCATCCGAAAGTTCAATACTCAAATTCTGAGTATACTTGCTTGAATTAATAGTCGATAATCTCTTTACATAAGAATCATAAGCCTTCCAGTTATTATTGTTATTAACATTCTTTTTTTCAACATACTTATAATAATCAGTAGCTGAAGAAAAAGTTCTCTTAAAGAAATTTTGACCTGCAAATATTGCAACACCTATTATTGCCACCAATGCTACCAATACAATACCAAGTCCTATAAAAAGAGGTGCTTTACTTTTCTTCTTTACATCCTGCTCATTTGTACCTGTTGTATTCATTGTAGATTGAGTTTGTCCTCCGGTTTGAGGATTGGAGGCAAAACCGGGATTTCCCTGACTTATATTGTTTACCTCAGGCTGAGCGGGTGTAACTGTAGATTCTCCTCCCTGTAGTAGACTTTCAGTCTCACTTGAGTCAAGATTTACAGTAGTATCAGCCGGTTTACTCAATTCTACGGGGCTGCTTTGGCTTTCATTTCCTGAACTTACCATTTTATCTCCGCAATTAGGGCAGAACTTATTGTCATCACTTACTTCACTGCCACAATTAGCACATTTCATAAACACTCTCTCCCTTCTTTCAATTAACTTAAATAGCTTAGCTTAACTATAAAGCAATTATTAAAAAGCGTCAATATTAATTATAAAACTTTAAGCAATTATATAACAAATAAAGTTACAGTTCACGTAGTTCATTCATCTTCGTCAAAAAAACTAAAAATATTCACATTTTATTTATAAATTAGACGAAGATGAATTCCGGCACCGGCCTGATAGATATACATGTATAATATACAGCTGAAAGCAAGCTTTCATTTGGTATATTATACATGTATATCTAAACTACCCAAACTGTAACCGAATAAGCAAATAAAAATCCTCCAAATATATAAATTAAATATATTCAGAGGATTTGTTTCTTCAGATTTAATTGTTGATCAACTTATCTTCTTCATTATTCCAGCTGTAAAGCTTACGTATCTCCTTACCCACTTTCTCTGAAGGATGTTCAGCCGCAATTCTCCTCATAGCCTTAAAGTGTGCCTGACGACCTGCAGCTGACATATCAAGAAGGAATTCCTTAGCAAAATTTCCATCCTGTATATCGGCAAGGATCTTCTTCATAGCATCCTTTGTTTCCTTTGTAATTATCTTAGGACCGCTTATATAATCTCCATACTCTGCAGTATTTGAAATAGAATGTCTCATTCCTTCAAATCCTGATTGATAGATCAAATCTACTATAAGTTTCATCTCATGTATACACTCAAAGTATGCATTAGTAGGATCATAACCCGCTTCTACCAGGGTTTCATAACCTGTCTGCATCAGAGCACATACACCGCCGCAAAGTATAGCCTGCTCTCCGAAAAGATCCGTCTCGGTTTCAGTTCTAAAACTTGTCTCAAGCACACCGGCTCTTGCTCCACCTATCGCAAGTGCGTATGCAAGTGCCTTTTCCAGTGCCTTACCGCTCGGGTTTTGCTCTACAGCCACAAGACAAGGAACTCCTTTGCCCTCCAAATATTCACTTCTTACCGTATGTCCCGGTCCCTTAGGTGCAACCATTGCAACATCTACATAGCTTGGCGGCTCTATACAACCGAAGTGTATATTAAACCCATGTGAGAACATCAACATATTTCCTTCTGAAAGATTAGGCTCTATATCCTTTTTATACATATCAGCCTGAAGCTCATCATTTATAAGTATCATGATAATATCTGCTTTTTTAGCGGCTTCCGCAGCCGTATAAACATCAAAACCCTGTTTTTTTGCCTTTGCCCATGACTTACTGTTCTCATATAAACCAATTATTACATTGCAACCGCTTTCCTTAGCATTAAGTGCCTGTGCATGTCCCTGACTTCCATAACCTATAACTGCTATGGTTTGATCCTTTAATAAAGATAGGTTACAATCATTTTCATAGTAAATTTTAGACATATCTTTTCCCCCTTAGGTATATTATTATAGTGCTTAGACAAAACTCTAAACTAATACTCACCTTCTACAAAACATATATAAATTTGTAAAACAAATATTGCCAAGGAATGTATTACGCAATATATTAGCAAGGCTTATATGTCTTGTCAATAAAAGCCTTGCTTTATAAGGGGCATTAATCCATATCAAATATTTATGACTTATATAACAAAAGTTAGTGTAGCGGCTCAATGATATTTGAACTAATTACTTTTTCCATATGTTGCAAAGCAGTAAAGATAGCTATAGTATTGGTTTAAGTATCAACAGACTGCTATATTGGTATACTCTTTTTATAAGTATAGCGGAAAGCCTGTGTTTTTTCCTGCTTACACTTAATTTATTCGTATAATGCCAAACTATTGTACTGTATCGTTGATATTTAGTCTTATTACCACTTTGTTAATAGATTGCAGCAGATATATAATAAGGAAATTTGAAAGTTATTATACTATTGCTGATATTAATTAAATGTCAATGATACACTACACTATATAATCTTCCGTCTTCGCCTTAAGTAAATCTATTGTTAGCTAAATGTCATTAATAATAAATTTTTCTATTACATCCACCACTCCGTCATCATCATTAGACTTTGTAATATAATCTGCCGCTGCCTTTAACTCATCTACCGCCTCTTCCATAGCAACTCCAAGTCCGGCAAATTTAATCATGCTTATATCATTAAAGCTGTCTCCGCAGGCAATCATCTCATTGGGATCAAGATTTACAAGTTTAGCCAATCTCGCCAAAGCATTTCCTTTATTGACCCCCTTAGGCATTACTTCCAAAAAGCAGGACTCCGATCTGTATATGTCAAGTTTATTCCCCATTCTTTTTTGCATGTCCTTTTCAACCCACTCAAGTTTTATCGGATCTTGCATAAACAAAAACTTTGCCACCGGAAAGTCAAGCTCTTTTTCAAAATCCTTAAGCTCTACTAAGGGTATATAATTATTAATCTGTGCATCTATGATTGCATAGATATCCTTTTCATCTCCGGTATACATTGTATTAACTTCCTTATTATATGTTAAAATATTAACATTGTATTCTTTCCACAACTTAAAAATCTCAGGGTATAACGAAGGGTCAATATTTTGTTCATATAACAGCTCATCATTATATAAATCCCTTATCCTTGCCCCGTTGAAAGATATCATATAATTTTTATACTTTGCAAGTTCAAGCTCATTAGCAATATGTTTCATACCGTAATCAGATCTGCCGCTTGCTAAAATCACCCTTATTCCCATATCCTGTATATTCATAATTGCCGATTTCGTCTTTTTACTTATTTTTTTTTCACTGTTTGTAAGCGTACCGTCCAAATCAAGCACTAACGTCTTATATGCCATATTCCCCCCTTTTAATCTCTACAAGTATAGATAGGATTGCAACTACTCATCCTTAGTTTGAGATTTACTCTACTATTACCGATATTAATTAAATATCAATAATACACTACACCAGAAGTATAAGAAAATCGGAATTTCTTTAATTGTCTATTATCATAACTTCTTTTTTTAATGCAGGTATTATCTTATCTAGAAAATCCTCGGTTTTTATTTTCAGCGTAGAGGTATTTACGCAGGGGTGACATCTTATATGATCTTGCTGTATTACATCTCTATCTATTACAAGCTCCACCTTATTATCGGTGTCATTTAAAAGTGCAAGCACACTTACAGAGCCTGAGCTTACATTCAAAAATTCTTTTAAATGTTTTTCCTTCGCAAATGAAAGCCTTGACATTCCGATTTTCTTGGAAAACTCTTTAGTTACATACTTTTTATCTCCCGGCATCATAAAAATAAAAAATCGGCTCTCCTGCCTGTTGCAAAGCATGATATTTTTGCAAATTTTTACTCCCAATACGCTTTCTATTTCTCTGCATCTGTCCATGTCCGAAGCTTCTTCATGGTCAACAACCTCATAGTCTATGCCAAGCTTGCCAAGAAAATCATAACACTTTCTTTCCTTTTCCTGCCTACTGTCAATATCCTTCGGTACTCCCCTATACACTTGTGAAATATACATCTATACCCGCCTTAAAAATATACTTATTTTTACTTATATGCCTACAGCAGCCCCAACATTTCTTCAGGGTTTTCAGCCGCCTTTACCTTATCCATCGCCTTTATTATAACTCCATTCTCATCAAGCAAATATGTGGTTCTTACAATTCCCATAGAGGTTTTTCCATAAAGCTTCTTTTCTTTCCAAACATCATAAGCCTGTATAGTTTGAAGCTCGGTATCCGACAGTATTGTAAACGGCAAGGAATACTTTTCCTTAAATTTTTTGTGAGATGCCACACTGTCCTTGCTTATACCTATTATCTCTACACCCTTTTCACTAAACTGCGGATAAAGATCGGCAAAGCCGCAAGCCTGCTTGGTACAGCCCGGTGTATTATCCCTTGGATAAAAATACAGTATAAGTTTTTTTCCTTTATAATCTGACAGATTTCTAATTTCACCATTTTCATCAGGCAACGAAAATTCCGGTGCCTTTGTTCCTTTTTCTAACATAATTCTCCTTTATCCGGTGTAGTATATCGTTGATATCTAGCCTTCAGGCTGCTTTGTTAATAGATTACAGCCGATACATAATAAAGAATTTTAAGATTTACTCTAATATTACTGATATTTAATTAAATATCAATGATACACTACACTAATTTATTTTACTGATTACTTTGCCCATTCTTTAAGTTCTGATGCACTTTTTACCAACTTAGCCTCTATTATTTTTGCGCCCTCGGTAACGGCTTGTACCTTCTGCATCGTTTTACCGATTCCGCCACCACCTGAAGTTGTAAAAATATAGATATTCTTGTTTGCCCAATTATATTGTTTACAAAAACTGTATACCACCTTTGGAGCCGCCCCATACCAAATAGGAAAGCCTAAGTACACAGTATCATATTTTTCAAAATCTTCTACCCTGCCTGATATGGCTACATCCTCTTTTGAAAGCTGCTCCCTATTGCATCTTGCAAAGGGATTTATCCAGTTTATATCCGCTGCCGTATAAACTTCCCTAGGAACTATTTCAA
>CAJPUK010000044.1 GCA_905373785.1 uncultured Johnsonella sp.
ATTAAAAGCAGCTTTTATTTTTTGAACATAGTCTTCACCGGACTTTATGGAATTAATTAGGGAATTGGCAAGATTTTCACCCTCTATAAAGTCAAACTTGGCTATGTAACCGTCAGCACTGATATCAGCCTCTATGTAATCAAGCAAGTCGTTTTCCGACATAAGTAATTTTCTTTTTTGCTCAAAGCTTCTTATATGCTCTATCCCCTCTTCGCTCAGGGCTTTTTTTACTACATATTTTTTACCGTCTTTTTTTTCTATGCTTGTTCGGATTCTATACTTTTCTTTTCTATGATAATTATATTTTATATAATCTATTCCCATATCGGCACCGGTAACAATAAGAAATGAATTAGCAAAGTTTTCAAAATTTCCCGCCTCATTTATCTCCTCAAACTTTTTTGCCACGTTTACCTGCTCTATGACAGGATAGTCATAAACTGCAACCAAAGTAGCCAAATCACCTTTTTTAGGTGTGCTCCTTTCACTGTATATAACATTTGTCATTCTGTAATCAGGAATAGGATAATACCAATTGAGTTCATTAAATCCATGTTTTTCAAACATTGACTTAAGCCCCTTCCTTGAAAACACTTTGCTGTCGGACTTGGCACCGCACAGGTATTTTAAACCACAGCTGTTATCACAGGCAAATATAATTCTTGATTGTTCGTGCATATGAGGTTTTAAGTTTTCCAATAAATAGTCCGCATCATAATCGCTTTCTCCGATTATTGCAATGTAGTCAAAGTTTATTCCAAGACTTGTAAGCTCTTTAAGTTTTTTACACAGATATAAATTATTGCTTGATTTATACCTATATAAATCTAAAAAGTTTTCATCATCCAATACATAAATTTGTTTTTCATTTGATAAAAGTCTTTTTACTATTTCCAGGCTTGCCGGTGCTATTACCAGTATTTTTGAACCCTTTTCAAAGTCAATCCATTCAATAACAGCTTCCCTGTGAGGAGCTGTTGCATAAAGGTAATTCAGATTTTTATTTTCCTCTAAAAGATTTTTTGTATCTCCACAGCAGCCCCCTAATTGTTTTAATATATAATCATGAAAGTATTTCATAAATCTCCCTTTTCTTCTTAATTAATTCTAAGACACACCGTTGCAAATAATCTTATCAGCCCGTAGGCTTGCATAAATACAAAACTATGTATTACTACGGTATTTATATCAAATTTTATATCTATGTACTTTGTATTCAAAGTCATCAGCAAAGGAGTCGCTATAGGTATAAAGTACCTGCCCTGAACACCTTCTATTATTTTTGAATTCCTGTCTGTCCATGCCACAAGCATACTAAGTTCAAGTCCGAATATAACTCCTAAGCAAACCAGAAGCATCCAAATCTTTTCCAAGGGTTTTAGATTGTTTTTATCATTTAATGAAAGGGCTACCAGCCCCAAACTGTAACAGCATACTATGGCATAGGGTATGGAAAGTATCTCGTCAAGGTTTCCGAGGCTTGCACCTATAAATCCCATATGATAATTATCAACTTCATATAAAAAGGTATTATAAAACATCTTAATCAAAAGAGAAGGCCAGGTAAGCACTTCTATAAGTCCGTAAGACTGTTTTACATTGCCAAACTCCTGTCCGCTTTCAAGACTGGTATAAGAAGCAATGGTTGCCGCATTTACCAGGTACATTGCTAAAAACATACTTAAAAACACAGCGGTAAAACCAAGCAAATAATGAGAAAGCTTCTTAAAATTCGATCTTGGAATTATAAAGTAAAACAGTACCAAGAGTGAGTATACTATCTTGCAAGGACCGCATATTGCAATAATTATGCATAAAAAAGCTATATCTTTTATTTTAACTCTTGCAGTACTTCTTGATAATGCCAGTATTTTTGATATGAATAATGTATACAAAGCTATTATCAAGGCATCATAGGACATAGAAGCCGCAAGGTGTAAGGTCATGGGAAGTAAACTAAGACCGTATACTATATACTTCCCAAAGGGCAAGATCTTTATGCTGTATGCCATAAGCAAGGCAAAGAATAACAGGTTAAAAAACTTGGCAAAGTCAAGCATATTTACAGCACTTAAGTTTAATATTCTTGCAAGGCTCATACCAAGTGCCTGCGGCAGGTATATCAAAGGGCTTGTGTTTACCGGTATATGCCTTGAAATATATGTACCGTTCTTATCTATACCGTATTGTGTCGTGTTTTTTTTCCAATCATGGGCTGCCTTTAAGCTTTCCTCGGTAAGTTTAAAGCCGAGTGCAACTTCATTCATAGGGTCATTATAGATATCTTCAAGATAAACACTATCTTCATAAAGAAGTACATAGCCCTTATCATCTACAGCCTTTATACCCATAAGACTTGAAGAAAGCTTATAGGAACTTATATAGTGGCTCGGTTCATCCGGTGCGGATAAACCTATAAATACCTGCATATATACAAATCCCAAAGCAAGTACTATAAAAAGAAAGCTAAGATGTACTTTAAGTTTTTTATAAATACGCAAAAAAGTCCCTATAATCGACAAGAGGACTGTAACTATAAATACATACTTGTAGGTTAAAAATTCATCTTTACTTTCTATTACCGCCACAAACACATCTACAAAATGTAAAAGTATGGCTGCAAGTAATAAGATAAATCCCGGTAAATATACATACATATAAGGTTTTTGAAGCTTTAACGAACCCATGGCATAAACTCCCTTAAAATTTTCACCTATTTTGTATCTTTATCATGCTTACTTATAGCTATATCACAAGCCAAGGCGGCAAGTTTTTCTTCTATATTTGAAATGTGTAAGCTCATTAAAAAAATTTTTACTATAAGTATAAATATTATACTCAGGTATAAAAGGTTTGCCGGCGACTGAGTTTTGGTAAGCTCGGCAAGTCTGTAAACTATACTAGGAAAGACCGCCATTACTATAAGAGCCAGTGAAAAACAAACCCAAAACACCGCATCATCTATTCTCAGCTTTGCTTTGCGTATCTTATGTATTACAACAATACTTGTGATAACGGAAAAAACTATGAGTAAAATTCTAAGCATTACAGACATACAGCCCTCCTATTTGTACCTACTTTCCCTTTTTCTGAAATTCTGTATAAATAATATCGATACCAGCATACGCAGCATATATATGCCTGCTTTTATAGGTGAAAGGTAGCTTGTACCGCTTACCCTCTCGTCCATGATTGCAGGTATTTCCGCAAGTTTCATTCCCTGTTTTAAAAGATAGGATATGGTATCCGGCTCGGGAGCATAGTTTAGGTTCAGTGCAAATTCCTCTATGCTTTTTCTGTTGTAGATCCTCATACCCGAGGTGGGATCGCTTATCTTGGCACCCGTTGTTAAAAATATAGCAAAACTTATTATCCTGCTCCCAAGCATACGAAGTTTAAATGATTTTTTATTTTCCAAAAATCTTGAGGCTATAACTATATCATAGCCCTCTTCAAGCTTATCTTTAAGTGCGTAGGCATATTCCGCCCTGTGCTGTCCGTCTCCGTCAAATTGTATGGCATACTTATAATTGTACTTGTAAGCATATTTCATCCCTGCCTGAAATGCTCCGGCAAGCCCTAAGTTTATCGGAAGATCCAAGATATTATAGGATTTTTCATAACAGATTTTTGCGGTGTTATCCCTTGAACCGTCATTTACAACCACATAGTCAAGATCCTTGTAATTACTTATTAAATTGTCAACTACTCTTGATATGTTACCCTCTTCATTGTAAGCCGGTATTATCAAAAGTATATCGGTATTCTTCTTATCCGGCATACTCATCCCTCTCCCAGTAGGACTTATTCATACTACACTTTATTCTTTGTTCTTTTGTAAGTTTAGGGTAATTTTTCCCCTTCTTATATCCCAGATACTTTGCCGCACTTATATATATCAACTTAAATACGGATAAAAATTTTCCTTTTTTAATCAGGTGAAGGGCGGTTTTTTTTACGAGTTTTATGCCCTCACTTTCACTTTTTAAGCCCTCGAAGTATTCTTTATACATAAGCTGAGATACGGCTATATCAAAATTCCTTTCAAACTGCTGCCTTGCACTGTAATCATGTGAATGGTATACAACCGCAGCGGCACTATACATTAGTTTTTTTCCCGACTTAAGCACACAGGCGGCATATATCATATCTTCATTAAGTATAAGCCCCTCTTTAAACCTTCCGAGTTTTTCAAAGGTTTCCCTTTCATAGGCGGCACATACATTGGAGCAAAAGTAAAGTTTTATACCGTAAATGTCTTTGTCCGCCTCACTTTTTACTGCGGATACTTCAGGGTAATTATAACTTCTGGTGAATTTTTCTATTTCTGAAGCTTCCTTGTACGGCTCCTGCCTTGCATAGCTGAGTTTTATCTCGTCCGACATAGGGCTTATAAGTTCTTCTATTAAGGCTTTGTCCTTAGGCAGTGCATCCTGTGTCATGCATACAAAGTACTTTGCCTTAGACTTTGATACTCCAAGGTTTCTGCTCGCACCGTGGTCAAAGTCCTTCTTGTCGATATGAGATATATCTATACCTACATCAAGACTTAAATTCTTTATTTTATTATCCATATCAAATCCGTCCCATATAGCCCTATCAGTATTTATGATATAGATATTATTCGGTTTTACACTTTGCTTTGATAAGCGTCTGAGGCTTTCTAAAAATCTGTCATCCGGCTTGTAAGTCGGTATAATTATATCTACATCATACATAAAAACTCCTTATATATTTACAGTATGCTAACTAACTGCTTAGTCGGTTACAGTTTTGCAGATATATTAAGGCAATTTCGTAATTCATCTTTACCCTGTTTATAAATGAGCTGCTTAAACTGATTATACCCTTATATTAGGGCAATTTTGGCATTAATCTTTGCCGACTTTATAAATGAACCGCTTAAACTGATTATACTTTTTTACTTTTCTTTAATATCGCAACAATACAAAACATCCCAAACATCAGTGCGGTAATGCACATAAGCAGTGCATAGAGAATAGCCGCTCCGTTTATACCGAATTTAAGGGTTACTCTATCACTTAATAAAAATGCAATAATCGAAGATATAATATAGGTAATAAAGATTTCCCTTCTTTTTTCAAATATTACTAACACATAGTATAGCAGATTAAGTATAGCATAGAAACCTCCGCCTATTAAAAGAATTATAAAGGCAAATCTTAACTTAAGCATTTCTTTTATATCATAGCCAAGTACTATGCTGAGTATCGGCATACCCAGAAAGTATCCTGCCACTACCGCAAGGGCTGTAAGCAGTATGATTCCTATCATTATTTTAATTACAAGCTTTACAAATTCTTTTATATTGTTTTTGTCATAAAGTATGCTAAGCCTCGTAAGAGTCGGTCTTATTATAAAATTCGCCATTAAATTTATAATGGAAGTCGGTATAAATATAAGGCTGTAGTAAGCATTTACCTCGTATCCCAAAAGATTGCTTACCGAATACTTTGATGCGGAGAATACATACATATCCAAAAACGATGATAAAAAAAGCCACTTTGATTTATCAAATATAGGTTTAAGGCTTAACTTATCTACCTTATAGTTTACGGTATTTATTTTTTTAAGCCCCTTAATATCAACGATATACACCACCAGTAAAAGGCTAAGCACAAAGCTTACGGCTGAAATCAAGAGATTTTTACTAAGTAGCAGTGCCGCTATAAATACCGAAACCGATATCAGGGTTCTTATAAGTATTGACTTTCCGGTGATATCAAGTCTTAACTGCCTTTGAAATTCCGATTCATAAGCATCTGCAAGTCCGTCCAGAGCCTTATATATAATCATCAGCATCCATATAATAATTATATATAAACTTCCGGCAAAAAATAAGCTGTAGATAAATCCTGCTACTACAGCCGCTATAAAACTTATTTTTCTAAAATTTAAGTAATCTCCGAAGCTATGTTTATGTGCAGTGTCCGTTATCATTACCGGTCTTTGCCCAAAGTTCGAGACTATGTAAAGTTGCTGCCCCAGAGTTGAGAATGCCAGTAAGAAAAGTCCCCCTTCGTACTCTCCCTGTAAGCCTATTACTATTACGCCTATGAGCATACCGGTTATTGCATATACACTGCTTCCCAATATGTTCCAAAACACACCCGCTTTTTCTTTATTTTCCATTCTGCACCCTGTTAAGCCTTTTTGACCGTATTTTTGTATAATGAATATAAAAACAGGAAGTCTTTATTTCTTGATATAATTGAAAGTATGATATATGCCAAAACTCCTGTAATAAGCTGATATATAAGCCTTAGCACTCCCATAGCAAGAAATCTTCCCACCGCATATACCGCTGCCGCCATTATAGCAGATATTATAAGCGATGGCAGCACTTTTACAAACTGTTTTAAGGGTCCGAAGTCAAGTAACTTGGAATTCGGGTATGAATTGATAAAGGCTGCTATAAAATCAGCCACTACTTTTAATAATACAAAGATAAATACATCTTTTAAGTATATGCCAAGTAAGAGCAAAGATACCGATACTATCTTTTTGATTACTTCAATCTTTAGGAAGATATCGCTTCTTCCAAGAGCACTTATCGTCTGCAAATTAACTATATGTATGGACCACAAAGCATAAGCCAGACTCATAAGTATCAGATATATTATCGCCTGCTCCCATGCTTTCCCGAGAAAGAGTATTATTATCGTATCCGACATGGCAATCATTCCGAACATCATAGGAAATACCACATAACAGCTTATTGATATTGCCTGCTTTAACATTTCCCTCACCTTTTGACTTTCGTCCTGCACCTTTGACATTACCGGCAGCATCACCGCCTGTATGCTTGCACCGAGATTTGCTACAATAAGTTTAGGAAACTGCTCTCCTCTGTTGAAGTTCGCAAGCACCGCCTTGTTAAAGGTCTTTCCCATAACAAGTGAATGTATGTTGTTAAAGGTGTTGTCTATGGCAGCGGCTAAAAGCATTCTAAGCCCGAAAGAAGAAAGACTTTTTATACTTGAGAACTTAAATTCCAAAGCCGGCTTCCATGATAAGATACATAAGAGTATAATGCAAAGTAAAGAATAGTATAAAAGCTGCTGTGCTACAAGTGCGTACACGCCAAGGCCCTTATATGCCATATATACACTTATACTTCCTGAAATTACGGCAGTTAAAAAGGTTGCTATAAAGAGCTTGCTAAATTCCATGCGACTTGCTATGTATGCATTTTGTACCGCAATAACACCGGCAGGTATAAGTATCAGGGCTGTAAGCCTTGTAAGTAGGGTAATATGCTCATCTTTATAAAACGCTGATATAAAAGGTGCTATAAAATATATCAGTATGTAAAGCAGTATACCAAGTACGATATTAAAGTAAAGTACGGAGTTAAAATCCGTCTTCGTGCTGTCCTTTTTTTGTATAAGTGCAGTGGCAAAACCGTTTTGCACAAATAGGGCAAGCATATTGACAAAGACAAGTATAAGTACTACCACACCGTATTGCTCAGGTCCTAAAAGTCTTGCCAAAAGTACCGATACAATAAATTGCACCAGTTGAGAAGCTCCCTGCTCCAAAAATTTCCAAAAAAGTCCTCCGGCAATCCCCGAACCCTTACTCATAAAACATCTCTCCTATATATTAAATAGTAAGCCTAAGTTCATTAAGATATTGCTCTTAAAGAACTTATACCTGTATACCGTATATATCTTTTGCAAGCGGTTCATGGCTTGCATATTTACAAAACTTCCTAAAATCTCCCTATTTTCCCGACTTAGAGCGTCTTTGTAAATTCTCAAAAAATCCTCCGCCTGTGCATACATTTTCTTATAATTTGATTTTACTTCTTCGCTTCTTTTTATTCTCTCTGTAAAAAGTGCCGAAAGGCTGTATATATCTTTAACCCCAAGTACATTATCTCTATGCTGTCTGTAAAGATTAAGAGGCATATTAATATAGCCTATTTTTCCAAAACATACTGCCGTAAGTGCAAGCCACCAATCATGCATAAAACACTTATCACTTAAGTTTACCTTAGTCTTAAGTGCTTTATTTATCATCACCGTACTGCCCGTTACTACATTTTCCACAAGCAAATAAGAAAGCCTTTTGCGCTTTGCATTTATTTTAAGAAAGCTTGCAAGGCTTTTATTAAGTATTCTTAGTTCTTCATCCACCACACTAAGATCCGAATGTATAAGTAAGGGGGTATACTTACCGTACCTAGCCTCCATACTCTTCATACACTTTAGGCTGTACTCGATTTTTCTTTTATCCCATACATCATCCTGATCCGCAAACATTATATACTCCGCATCGCAATTTTCAAGCAAAGCGAGGAAATTAGCCGCCGCTCCAAGTCTGTTTTCAGACCTTGAGATAAACATTTTTTCAGGATATCTGCTTTCATACTCCTTTAATATGTTATAGGTTTCGTCTGCGGAATTGTCATCAGACACATAAAGCCTAAACTCATCACAGTTTTGTGTAAATATGGAATCAAGCTGAGCCCTCAAGTAGCTTGCTCCGTTATAGGTAGCCAAAAGTATATGTATCATAATCTCTGTCCTCTTTTTTAAGTTTGGGTAAGTTCGCAAGTCTGTTATATTTATCTAATCACACTTTACATACCTTACTCAGTATATCAAATAAACTTATTTCCAGCCTGATTATAAAAAATACCATCTTTGCAAATGCAATTTTTAAGTCTCCGACTTTAAGATAATGCCTAAAGTAATATAGCACACTTTCTTCTCTTAACCTTTGTCTGGCTAAGGTTTTATCAAAACTTTTATTGATACTTTGTGAATGGGCGTGTAGGTAGGAGTACTTTGTAAGAATTATTGTTTTATATCCTCTTTGCTTTAACTTAAATCCCAGTATGGCTTCCTCTTGGTATAAAAACACACCCTCATCATATCCGCCCACTTCAAGCATTTTTTCTATATCTACCATAAGCAGTGAACCGGCTAGAGCGTCTACAAAGGCTATATTCTTTTTATAATGTTTTTTATTATAATGAAGCCGGTTTACAAAAAGCCTCCTTATAATAGGGCAGCACTCCATCAGTTCTTTAAGAAAGCTTCTACAGGGAAAGCCCAGTGTAAGATTAAGCAAAGACTCCTTAAAACTAAGGGCTTTTTTTACTTTCAGTTTCATCACCGGAGCTGCTGCGGCAAGGTCTTTTATTTTATCAAAACTTGTTCTAAGCTTTGATATTACCCTATCTTCTATAAAGGTATCCGGATTGGCTATAAGGGCATAGCTTGCAGCAAGGTCTTTATAGGCATAGCAAAGACCCAGATTATTGCCACAGCCATAACCCAGGTTTTCTTTTGCTTTTATAAGTGCTACCTTCTCGGATTCATAAGCCTTAAGTCTTTCATAGGAGTTATCCGAGGAGGCGTTATCAACCACTACTATCTTATCCAAGCTTTCACAGTTTTTAAGACGCTTTATCGCTGATATAGTAGTATCTGCATCATTGTAATTTAATAAAATAGCTACTGTATCCATAATTTGTTATAGTTATTATTCAAGTGGCCGGTTTTATGTATATGATTTATTTCGCCATTCGGCTTAGTCAAAACTATAAACCTGTATTACAAATTTTTGACTAAGACAATTTACCTACCTGAACTTTAATTTTATCTATATGTCCTTTTTATATATTCATCCGATATTTTTATCCTAAGCTTAGGGCATAGCAGTGTCATTACATTCATAAGGTGATAAATCCCTAAGTAAAGTCTTGACTTGGACTTTGCTTTTTTACCCTTCCATGGGGTTTTGCTTTGATAGCTTTTATATAATTTTCTATAAGGGTTAAAATTTCCCTTATACCAAGGTCTTTCATCTCCGGCAAAGTGCAGTATAACCGGATTCTTTTTGGCACTTTCATATACCTTTTTCGGTATTATCCTATAAGAAGGAGAATACTTTATCAGGACTTCATACGACCAGTACCTGTAATTTGCAAAAAAGTTATATCTTGGTGACAATACTTTTATATGATGACAAAGTGCTCCATTTATAGCGTCCTGATCTGAAAAGACACTACTTTCTTTAATATTATCATAGTAGGCAAGTACTCTTTGTCTGAACTTTTTTTCTCTGTATTTATTTAAGTCTATAAGCAGCACTCCCGAATTAAAATACATCTGACTAAGAGCTATTCCTATCTTTTCCTTTACAAGAAGGTTAATAGTAGGTTCAGGCACCGCCGCTATCGTTTTATCGCCAAGATCCATGTAAAAAAGCTTATGCACACTTCTAAATACCAAGGTATCGCAGTCTATATATAAGACCCTCTCAAGATGCTTTGGCAAAAGTTCATCTGCAAAAAGCCTTGCCATTACGGAAATATCGAACTTATTTTCAAGAAAATCAAGCTCTCTTCGTTGTTTAATATCCTCAAAGTTTATGATACTTATATTTCTTGCAAATGAATCTGCCAAACTTTTAAGTAACTTTATTGATTTTTCGCTAATACCTGTCTGTATAAGGTATACATTAAGCAAAGCCTCCGTCTTATTATTCTCATATAAAGAATAAAGGCTTGTTCCCAAAATACTTACATATGCTTCATTAGCCACATAAACTATATTCAAGGTTCGTTTCTCCTAAAAAAACAATCTGTTTACAGCACTGAAAAGTCCTCTTAAAGAAGCTCTGGTAATGTTGCCGGATATACCTACTCCATAAGTAACATTTCCGCTTTTAACATCTACAAGATGTATGTATGCGGCAGCCTGTGCATTTGCTCCTGATTTTAAAGCGTGCTCGGTATAGTCAAGTACCTTTATCTCTATTCCAAGGCTTGCCTCAAGACCGTTAACAGCAGCATCTATAGGACCGTTACCGACTGCCTCGAAGCTTTTTTCAACACCGTTTTGCCTATAAACGATCTTTACGGTACTTGTGCTTTCAACATCATCTCCACTTTCCATAACATTACATCTTACAAAGTGTATAGGCTCTTTTCTGTCTATATAATTCTCCTTAAATGCATCATAGATTTGCTCAGGTGTTACCTCACCTTGATTTTCCGATAATTCCTGTATTATATCTGCAAATTCCTTATGCATTCCCTTAGGAAGCTTATATCCGAAGAAACTGTCAAGTATAAAAGCAACTCCACCCTTGCCTGACTGTGAATTGATTCTTACTACAGGCTCATACTGTCTGCCTATATCCGCCGGATCTATAGGAAGGTAAGGTACTTCCCAGTAAGGATTTTCTGTTTCTCTCATTGCCTGCAGTCCCTTGTTGATCGCATCCTGATGAGAGCCTGAAAATGCTGTAAATACGAGCTGACCTGCATAAGGGTGTCTTGGATCCACCTTCATCTTAGTACATCTTTCATATACTTCATTGATTTCTTTTATATTACTTAAATTAAGTTTAGGATCTATACCCTGTGAGTAAAGGTTATAAGCCAAGTTCAGGATGTCCACATTGCCGGTACGCTCTCCGTTGCCCATAAGTGTACCCTCTACTCTTTCTACTCCGGCAAGCATTGCAAGTTCACTGGCTGCTACTCCGGTACCTCTGTCATTATGTGTATGCACACTTAATATAATGCTTTCTCTGTTATCAAGTTTTTTACTCATCCACTCAATACGATCCGCATATACATTGGGAGTCGTCATCTCAACAGTTGCCGGAAGATTGATAATTATTTTATTATCCTTAGTTGCACCCCATCTTTTTGTAACTGCATTGCAAACTTCCAGTGCATAATCAAGCTCCGTACCTGTAAAGCTTTCAGGAGAATACTCAAGTATTATCTCACCGTTATGAGTCTCCATATACCTTTTTACCATATCCACGCCGTCTAAGGCTATTTGCTTGATTTCTTCCTTATCTTTGTTAAATACTACCTTTCTTTGTAAAGTAGAAGTGGAGTTATATATATGAACTATGCTTTTTTTAATTCCTTCTATAGCCTCAAAGGTTCTCTTGATAAGGTGTTCTCTGCACTGGCATAAAACCTGCACACTGACATCATCAGGTATGAGTTTTCTTAGATGCAGCTGCCTTAAAAAGTCAAACTCTATCTGTGAAGCTGCCGGAAAACCTACCTCTATCTCCTTAAAGCCAAGCTGCACTAAAAGCTTAAAAAACTCTATCTTTTCCTCAACCGCCATAGGTTCAACCAAGGCTTGATTACCGTCTCTTAGGTCAACCGAGCACCATATCGGAGCTTTTTCTATTTGCTTATTGGGCCAAGTCCTTTCGCTAAAATCTACAACTTCCGATCTTTTATACCTTCCTAAATTATACATAGTCCATCTCCTCCTTGAAAACAAAAACTTATAACTTATAAAAATCCGGTCTTATTTAAGAGTGAATTTTTATATTAAAACCTTTGATATATCATTTGCAAAATAAGTATATCAAAACACTTAATATTTTTCTGAGTGTATATCAAAAAACGTAGGCATAGCAGATGCCGATCCAAGGATTTTTGATGTATATACTCAGGAAAAGAAGCAAGTTGTTTGATATTCTTATTTAAGAAACAATATAGTATGTAAGTCTTATTATACCAGTAATTCCCTTTTTTGCATTACTTTAACTACTTTTTCTATATACTCATTGCATATATCTTCAGTCTTAGCCTCTACCATAATTCTAATCAAAGGCTCCGTTCCGCTTGGTCTAAGCAGTATTCTTCCCTCATCGGCAAGTTCTTTGCTTATTTCTTCTACAACTGCCTTAACCTCACTATCCTCTCCTGCTGCATTCTTGTCCTTTACTCTTACATTCTTAAGCAGCTGAGGGTATATTTTCAAATCTTTAGTTAAGTTTTTAAGACTTTCTTTTTTCTCAAGTAAAACTTCCATGACTTTCAGTGAGGTAAGTATACCGTCTCCGGTACTTGCATGCTTGCTGAATATGATATGACCTGATTGTTCTCCTCCGAGATTATACCCGTTTTTAAGCATGCTTTCATAGACATACTTATCTCCTACAGCTGTTTTTTCATACTTTATACCCTCTTTATCAAAGGCTTTGTATAGTCCTAAGTTGGACATAACTGTTGTTACTACAGTATTGTTACTGAGGCTATCTTTTTCCTTCATATATTTGCCGCATATATAAAGTATTGCATCTCCGTCAACTACATTGCCGTCTTCATCAACTGCAAGGCATCTGTCGGCATCTCCGTCATAGGCAAAACCTATATCGCACTTTTCTTTTTTAACAAGCTCACACAAGCTCTCCATATGTGTGGAACCGCAATTTACATTGATATTGGTTCCGTCAGGCTTGTTATTTATAACCAAGGTTTCGGCTCCAAGTGCATCAAATACGCTTTTTGCTATGGTAAATGCCGCTCCGTTGGCACAGTCCAGTGCTACCTTTTTGGACTTAAAAGACTTGGTAGCTATGGAAATAAGATAGCCTATGTATCTGTTTCTTCCTGCCGTATAGTCTACGGTCTTTCCTACATTTTCCCTTGTAGCAAGCTCCAATTCGGGAATCTTACCGTCGATGTAGTCTTCTATTTTAAGTATGACCTCTTCTTCCATCTTCTCTCCGTTGGAGTTAAGCAGTTTTATTCCGTTATCATAATAAGGATTATGGCTTGCACTGATCATAATTCCTGCAGAAAATCCTTCCGTTCTTACTACGTATGATACGCTTGGGGTAGTGGTTACATGAAGGAGGTACACATCCGCACCTGAGGCTGTAAGTCCCGCTACCAAAGAATACTCAAACATATAGCTTGAGCGTCTTGTATCCTTACCTATTACAACCGTACATCTCTCGCCTTCTTTTATATTCTGTGAGTAGTACCATGCTATAAATCTTCCTACTTTATATGCGTGTTCTACAGTCAAGTCTACATTAGTCTCTCCTCTAAAACCGTCTGTTCCAAAATACTTTCCCATTTAAATTCCTCCATTCTGTTGCTAAATCGGAATACGAACTTTAATCTTTACCATAGCAGTTCAAATATTTTATAACTTTTGCAATTCTTCTATATATCTTCTTGTGGCATCCTGCCAGCTTGGCAGCCTCTTAAAGCCCATCTCATCAAGCTTTTTCTTTTCCATGCGGCTGTTTGCAGGTCTTTTTGCCTTGGCAGGATATGCCGATGAGTCAACCGGAGCCACATTGATCGTAACCCCTGCTACCTTAAAAATCTCCTTGGCAAACTCATACCATGAGCAATACCCCTCATTGGTTGCGTGATATCTTCCGTACTTATCGGTCTGTATCATTGAAACCAAGAGCTTACTTAGGTCTGCCGTATAGGTAGGAGAACCTATTTGATCATCAACCACTGTTAAGGAGTCTCTCTCTTTTGCAAGCTTTAACATGGTCTTGATAAAGTTGTTGCCGGCAATTCCGAATACCCAAGCAATTCTTACTATAAAATACTTTTTGGCTATCTCTTCCACAAAGAGTTCACCCTCATACTTGGTTTTTCCGTATACATTAAGCGGCTGTCTTTCATCATCCGGCTCCCAAGGTCTTTCGCCCTGTCCGTTAAATACATAGTCGGTACTTATATACATAAGTTTCATATCAAATTTTTTACAGGCTGTTGCTATATTCTTAGTGCCTAAAGCATTGATATTGTAAGATAGCTCCCGCTCATCTTCAGCCTTATCCACTGCCGTATATGCCGCACAATGTATAACCGCATCTATTCTTTTTTCTGCATTTGCCTTATCAAAAAACTCCTCACAAGCTTTAGCATCCACTATATCAAGCTCTTCCCTGTCTATGCCTACAGCTTCTATATTGTTAGACTTAAGTTCCGCCATCACATCTGTACCGAGTTGCCCCTTGGCTCCTGTTACTAAAACTCTCATTTTTATCTCCTGTCTTTATAAATGATAGGGGCTGCCAAAAGTCTTAACTATAAAAGTTAAAACTTCCGACAGCACCCCTTTTTTCAAGCATTTGCTTAAAATATCACATCTGCATTTTTCTAATGTAAGCATTTTAGCACAACTTATACTTATCTGACTATA
>CAJPUK010000045.1 GCA_905373785.1 uncultured Johnsonella sp.
AAAAGCTGCACGTCCAACTTGCCCTCTTCCAAATATATACGGTTAAGGTCTGTAATTTCAAGTTCTCCTCTTTTTGAAGGTTTCAGGGACTTTGCATAATCAACTACCTTATTATCATAAAAATAAAGCCCGGTTACACAGTAATTACTTTTCGGTTTTTCCGGCTTTTCTTCTATGGATATAGCCTTGCCGTTTTTATCAAACTCAACTATACCGAATCTTTCCGGATCGTCTACATAATAGCCGAATACGGTAGCACCCTCCTTTTTATTTGCTGCCGTATTAAGATGGGCATCAAGTCCGTGCCCGTGGAAAATATTATCCCCAAGTATCATGGCAACATTATCATTTCCTATAAATTTATCACCTATAATAAATGCCTGTGCCAGTCCGTCAGGGCTTTTTTGTATCTCATAAGACAGATTTATACCGAATTGCGAACCGTTGCCCAAAAGCTCTTTAAATCTCGGCGTATCGTCAGGTGTAGAGATAATAAGTATATCTCTTATGCCTGCCCTCATAAGCACTGATAAAGGATAATATATCATTGGCTTATCATATATGGGCAGTAACTGCTTTGAAGTTACCTTGGTAAGCGGATACAGTCTGGTTCCGCTTCCTCCTGCTAAAATAATTCCTTTCATAAACATTCACCTCTAAAGTTCTTTTTCAACCAATTCCAAAGCTGCCAATATAACCTTATCCATATCGTAATACTTGTATTCTCCGAGCCTGCCTCCGAAAATCAGATTTTCTTCCTTGTCGGCAAGTTCTCTGTATGCCTCATAAAGCTTAATATTTTTATCATCATTGATCGGATAATATGCCTCATCACCTATCTTCCACTCGCAGGGATATTCCTTGGAAACTATTGTCGTATCTGTATGTACATGTTCAAAATGCTTATGCTCTATAATTCTTGTATAAGGTATATCTTCCTTTGTGTAATTTACAACGGCATTACCCTGATAGTTTTCGGTATGCAGCTCCTCGCTTTCAAATCTTAAGGATCTGTACTCCAAAACTCCGAGTTTATAATCATAATACTCGTCTATCATACCGGTATATATGGTTTTTGCCGCCACATTGCCGTATTCTTTAAAAAAGCTTTTATAGTCGGTATCAAGTCTTACTTCTATGCCGTACAGAAGTTTTTCTATTATGGCGGTATAGCCTCCTATAGGTATGCCCTGATATCTGTCATTAAAATAATTGTTATCATAGGTAAACCTTAGCGGCAGTCTCTTGATTATAAAAGCCGGAAGTTCTGTACAGTCCCTGCCCCATTGCTTTTTAGTATAGCCCTTAATAAGCTTTTCATACACATCCCTGCCAACCAAAGACAGTGCCTGCTCTTCCAGGTTCCCCGGCTCCTTTATGTCAAGCTCTTCTATCTGCTTTGCAATTATCTCCTTAGCCTCTTTTGGAGTTTTTATATTCCATAATTTGCTGAAAGTATTCATATTAAAGGGCAGATTATAAAGCTCGTCCTCATACACTGCTAAAGGAGAGTTGATATAGTTGTTAAACTCGGCAAACTCATTTATATAGTCCCATACTTTTTTATTGCTTGTATGGAAAATGTGTGCGCCGTATTTATGAACATTTATTCCATTTATATTTTCAGTGTAAATATTTCCGCCTATGTGCTTTCTTCTGTCTATAAGCAGTACCCTTTTTCCTCTTTTATGTGCTTCATAAGCAAATATAGAGCCGTATAGACCGGCACCTACAACAAGATAGTCATACATAATTATCTCCTTAATATACTATAAAAAATATTTCTTATAAACTTAGGTTGCAATACCATTCCGGCACAAACCGTCACTCCTAAGATGTATTCAAAAAAGTTTGTAAATTTTATTTCTCTTTGCTTTTTTCTGAGCAACATATAATTCTTAAAGTAGGCAAAGCCCCCTCTTCTTGCTGCAAAATCCCTGTCCACCCTTGCCCATACCAAGGGTTTGCTTATATTGGATATTTTTTCTCCTCTTGCCAAAAGTCTTGACCACAGGTAGTAATCCTCCAGATACGGCAAATGTATGTAACCCCCCAAACTTTCCACAACCTGTTTTCTGAATACAACACTCATGTGATTAAGCGGATTTCTGAGTTTCGCATACTTATAAAGTTTTTCATGCTCTACAGGCATCTTTTTGACCCTAAGAATCTTGCCCTTTTCAACAAACTCCGCTATATCACTCCCAATCACCGCTATATCTTTATTATTTTCCAAAAACTCCAATTGCAGGTTCAGTCTCTCTTTATCCGATATGTCATCACTGTCCATTCTGGCTATATACTCACAGGCACAAAGCTTGAGACCTTCATTGAGTGCAACACTCAGTCCCTTATTATCTTCTAAAGCAACCTGTTTAAAATCAATACCTTTTTTCGTAAATTTTTTCTCATATGCGGCTATAACATTATCCAAAGCTTCATTTAAAGGACCGTCCTTTACCAAAACCAATTCAGTCGGTAACAATGTCTGATTTATAATACTTTCCAAAGCCTCTTCCAAATTCTTTGCTTTTTCTTTTATATATACTGAAATAAGTACCGATACCAAAACTTCTACACCTCTTCTGCCACTATATATCTCGGTCTTGCCTTAATTTCATATAACATATTTGATATATAGTATCCCGTAACGCCTTGAAATATAAGTATGATTCCCGACATTAAAAATATACTTACCAAAATCACATAATCCATTCCGAAATCCACATGTTTGCTTACACTGTAAATCACCCTTGCCACTAATAAAATAAATGCCGCAAGTGTTGATAATGCACCGAGCATTGAAGCAAAGTATATGGCTAGCGCCGAGTATGAAACTATATTTCTTAAGGCATATTTTATAAGTGATATTAATGACCACTTTGATACTCCGCTAAACCTCTCTTCGACATCAAATTCAATACTTTCTCTTTTAAATCCTACCCAAGAAGACATAGCCCGAAAGAAAGTTACTCTTTCCGGCATGGATATAAGCACTTCAACCACTCTTTTATCAAGCAGTTTATAATCTGAAGAACTTGTCATATCAACACCGGTCGCCTTACTCATGAACTTATAAAAAGTATTGGCGGCTATTCTCCTCAATAAAGACTCTCTTCCTCTTTCTCTTTTAACCGCCTCTACTATCTCAATACCCGATTGCCACATTTTATACATATCAATCAACAGTTTTGGCGGATGTTGTAAGTCGCAGTCCATTACCGCGGTGCAATCTCCCGTTGCGGCACAAAGTCCTGCAAGTATAGCCGCCTCCTTGCCGAAATTCCTTGAAAACCTTATCCCTCTTACATTGGGATTGAGTTTTCTTACTTCACAAATCTTAAACCAGGTGCCGTCATTGGAACCGTCATCTACAAAAATAAGTTCATAGGCTATTTGTGCCTTGCTAAGTATTTCTGATATGGTTTGTGCAGCCTTTTCTATAATTCCCTCTTCTCTGTAAGAAGGTATAACTACAGAAAGCATTCTTTTTCTCCTTTATTCATTTCCTTATAGCCGGTGCATCATTTCTTCAATAAGCACGGCAATTCACTTTATCTTACAGTTACTTGACTTTTAAGCTTTCTTATCCGTCAAATAAAGCAACCGAATCAGTCGGGTTGTTTGGTGAATACTGCCTACTCTGATAATTCTTCCTCAAATTCTTCCAACTTTCCGTAAACTTCCGCCTTTAATTCCCTTTCTCCAAGACCTGCCACAGTCATCCCCTTATCTACCCCCTCAGTTGCTTCTTTCATGAACAGTACTTTGGGAGTCATTAATATAAGTTTAAAATCCATCCATAAACTGTAATTTCTTATATAAGTCAAATCCAGTTTCAGTTTATCATAAGGTGTTGTATTATACTTACCATGTACTTGGGCATAACCCGTAAGCCCCGCCTTCATTTTAAGTCTCATGGTAAATTCAGGGATTTCTTTTTCATATTGTGCCGCTATTTCAGGCCTTTCCGGTCTTGGACCTACCAAACTCATTTGACCGTACATTATATTGATAAGTTGCGGAAGTTCATCAAGTCTTGTAAGTCTTAATATATGCCCAACTTTGGTAATTCTTGAATCGGACTTTGTCGAAAGCCTTGCTTTACCGTCTTTTTCAGCATCCGATACCATAGTTCTGAACTTAAGTATATCAAATACTTCCCCGTCCTTAGTAAGTCTTTTTTGCGTGTAGAAGGCATTTCCCTTACTTTCAAGCTTAATAGCTATAGCAATAATTAAAAAAAGCGGTAAAGTAAGTATAAGAAGTATGATTGAAAAAACTATATCTATAATTCTCTTTATGATAAGTTGATCTATCTGAGGTCCCATATTTTTCGATAACAATATGGGCGTATCAAAAAGGTTAAGCTCTTCCGAACTTCTTATAAGTATATCGGTTATCTTCGGTATCATATATACCCTGATAGACCTGTCATAACACTTTTTCAGAACCAGGTTTCTTTCATACGAGTGAAGATCTCCTATAATTACTCCCTCATATTTTTCGGTGGCTGCTATAACTTTGTCTATACCCTTATTAATATTGATAGCACCTTTTATAATGTACTTATCATCTCTTGAATTGATTTTACTTGCAATATTTGATACTCCTCTTTCTCCGTATACAAGAAGAAGTTGTTTGGGAGGAAATACCTTGGCATAGATCCATTGAAATACAAAGACCCAAATAGTTACACAGATAATATCAACCAATGAAAGTAATATAAATACCAGAGGACTATGGAATTTCTTATCTATCAGTGCCAATTGAAAGTATGAAAGCACATTTACCCAAAAAATTGCTATTACATTAGAATATATAAGATTGGCTCTTCTTAAATATCCTATCTTAAGCCCTCCGTAAGTATTTGCAAAAAATAAAAGCAGGGCTACATAAAGTGCCGCTATCAACCAGTTACCCTTTCTAAAAAAGGGAAATTCTATAATGGTATTTAAATAATCGACCCATATAAACCAATAAAGTGCAACTTCAACAAAAAGTATGACTGCACTGGAGGCAAATTTAAGCAGCCTTTTATAACGTTCTCTTTTGATCATAAAACACTCCATAGCTACTTTTTCATGTTTTTGATAATTCACAAAATAGAATCCTGCTTTCAAATTGTATAAAAGATTTTATTTTGCGAGTTAATTTACTAATCTTATCCTGCCATTATAATATATATATTCATATAAAACTAATTTTTTGACAAAGATAATCTTTTGTTAAGAAAACATTAACTAAAAACCCTTATTTTATAACATAAAAGCCTATTATTTACAAGTTTTCATTATGAAAAATGATAAAAATAAGTGCTTTTTTTAGAACCTATGTTCTTGTTTTCTTTTTATAAAAAAAGGAGTATTATAAAAGTCACGCAAGTAATCTTGATTAAGGTGTCGGCAGTTTTTTTGCTTACAGCATTATACAAAATAACATTTATTACAATCAAGATAATCTTAATATTTTAAGGAGGCTTTTGAATGGAAGATGTGCTTGATAGACTTATAAAAATTGAAAACAGAGCTTCCTCCGTAATGGAAGAAGGAGAAGCGGAAGTCAAAAAGCTTATAGAGGCTAATAATGAAAAACGAAGGCTTTGGGATGAAGAAGTAAGAAAAGACTCCGATGCTCAGATCAATAAGTTAAAAGAGGAGTTCAATGAACGGCTTAACCAAAAACTTAATGTGATGAAGGCAGATACAAAAAAGCAAATAAAAGAATTAAAAGAACACTATGAAAAGTTCCACACGCAGTATGTAGATGAACTTTTTAACGAAATGACAAAGGTAAGCTATGAATAATATACTTGAGTATTCAGCCATATGTACTAAAATAAAAGCTTTAGAAGCAAAACTTTTAAATAAGGAAACTTATGCCAAACTTATAAAGTCACAAAGTGTAAAAGAAGCTCTTATGTTTATCAACGAGAATACTTCCTATCACAATGTATTTAAGAATATGGATATAGAAAACCTCCATAGACCTGAAGTTGAGCGTATACTTACCTTGGCAAAGTATGAGGACTACTCAAAGCTGTATAAGTTTGCAAGTCAAAAGCAGAGACAGTTTTTGAAAATCTATATGTTTTATTATGAAGCATATACACTTAAAATGATACTCAGATATTGTGTAAACGGACGTATAGCGCAGATAACTTCAAAGGATGCCTATATATATGAAACCGTTGATTTTTTCAACAAGTATTCCGATGTTAATTTTAAGGCATTGCTTGATATGGCTTATACTATTATAGGTCCGCATTCTGAGCAAAGTAAATTAAGGCAATATCTTGACAAGTTTATAAACATCCTTCAAGGTACCGTATACTATGCACCCCTGTATAAAATATTTAACAGTGAGTCATCAATGGAGGAATCGGTAGTCTCAAGTTACGGTTTGTGTATAGATATAGTATGCTTTAAGTCTATATGGAAGATTATAAAAAAGAACTTTAAATCAAAGGAGCTAAGTGATTTGAAAGCCTGTATAGGCAGCTCTATAGACCTTGCCAATATTGACTGGATATACAGAAGTAAAAGATACTACAATATGAATGAAGTAGAGATTTACTCAATACTCATACCTATACAGAATAAACTTAGCAAGCAGGAAATCAAAAACTTTATAAATACTAAAGATATAGACGACTTTAGAAATGTCTTCCTAAGATGCTATTATGGACTTAAATATCCGAAACTAAGTGCAAAATTCATACAGTCGGATATAAACTTTGAGACTTTAAGCAGGAGAATAACAAGTCTTATTTTTTCTTCCTGCGCAAGAAAAAGCCCATACTCCGTAAGCAGTATCAATAACTATCTTTATCGTAAAGAATTAGAAATTTCAAATATTATTCGTATTATTGAGTCTATAAAATATGAACTGCCCAAGGAGGAAATACTTAAAAACAGATAAGCTTATACTTAAATCTAAAGGAGATTTTTATGGTAGAACAAATGAAGTTCCTAAGTATTACGGGACCAAAAGATGATATAGACAGGGTGATAGAAAACTATATCATGAAATATGATATACAACTTGAAAATGCACTTGTAGAGCTTAAAAACGTCAAGGGTCTACAAGCATTTACAGAAACCACACCCTATAAAAGCAGTTTTGCCACCGCTTTGGAATTAAAAAAACAATACCCGGAGCTTGATACCTCGACAAGTGAATACATGGATATCAAGGAAGCTGCCAAATTGGTAGAACAAATGGCACAGGAGATAAAAAAACAAAAGCAGGCAATAGATAAACTTGACAGAAAAATAGAAGTTGCTGAAGATAAATTGACCCAAATAGAGCAATTTATCGGTCTTAATTATGATGTAAGCTCTATTTTGCACTTTAAGTTTATCAAATACAGGTTCGGACGCTTTACCAAGGATTATTATAAGAAGTTTATGGATTATATACATGATGATATAGACTCCATTTTTTATACTTGCAGGGAGGTCGACGATTATGTCTGGGGTGTATACTTTGTGCCCGTTACTTTAAGTGACAGAATAGACTCCATATATTCGTCCATGCATTTTGAGCGTTTTTTCCTTACTGATGAATATCAGGGAACTCCTCAGGTTGCAAGTGATGCAATAAAAGATGATATAGAAAAGTTTACCTTGGCAAGAGACAGGATAAAAAGGTATATAGAAGATGTGCTTGAGAAAAATAAAGCTGATTTTATCAAGGCTTTCAGCACCTTAAACCGATATATAGAAAACTTTGATATAAGAAAGATGGCAGCCTTAACCAAGCATGACTCAAAAAATCCCCATGTACTTTTCTATATCCTATGCGGATGGATGAGTGCCAAAGATGCCAATGCTTTAAGAGCACTTATTGAAAAAGACAAGGATACTTTTTGCTTTGTAGAGGAGAAACACTCCAACCTTTTTAGTATAGCACCCACTAAGCTGAAGAATTTTGTACTATTTAAGCCTTTTGAGCTTTTTATAGAAATGTATGGTCTGCCCAGCCATAACGAAATAGATCCGACACCTATAGTGTCAGTATTCTATGCATTTTTGTTCGGCTTTATGTTCGGAGATCTCGGGCAGGGTGCTGTCCTAAGTATACTTGGGCTTATTGTAAGTAAATGGAAAAAATCAAAACTTGCATCTATTGTTTCAATTTGCGGTATTTCATCCATGATTTTCGGTTGCCTCTTCGGCTCGGTATTCGGCTTTGAGGATTTGATACCGGCTCTGTGGTTAAGACCGGGAGAAGCAATGAGCAACATACCTCTTATAGGCAGACTGAACACCGTGTTTATAGTGGCTATAGGTATAGGCTGTGCCGTTATACTCTTTTCTATGATATTAAATATTATAAACAGGGTTAAAAGCAATGAATACGGTGAGGCATTATTTGATACTAACGGCGTTGCAGGTATAGTATTCTATGGAAGTGCCGTAGCTGTTGCACTTCTTTTCCTTACACAGCACATTGTGCTTGCAAGCAGCATACTTATAATTATGTTTGTACTTCCTCTACTGCTTATATTCTTCAAAGAACCTTTAACCCACCTTATAGAAAAAAAGGCACGTATTTTTCCTAAGGAAAAAGGTATGTTCTTTGTACAAGGTTTCTTTGAACTCTTTGAAGTACTCTTAAGCTACTTTTCAAATACTCTTTCCTTTGTCAGAGTAGGTGCATTTGCGATAAGCCATGCCGCTATGATGGAGGTGGTGTTGTTACTTTCCGGTGCGACCGGAGAGTCTGCTTCAATTAACTGGCTCGGAATAATTCTGGGCAATATCTTTGTATGCGGGATGGAAGGACTTATAGTGGGTATACAGGTGCTCAGGCTTGAGTATTATGAGCTTTTCAGCAGGTTTTACAAGGGACTCGGACGAGCATTTGTTCCTTACAACAGAAAATAAGTTAAAGGTTACAGTTTCGGCAGCTTAGATATGCATGTGCATCTAACAGTCTGATGCCGACATTTATCTTCGTCTGACTTATAAATAAAGGGATTTTTTCTCAGTTTTTTTACAAAGACGAATGCTTACCCAAGCTGTGACGAAAATAAAAGGATTTTAAGTTTTTTAAACTCAATAAAAAATATTAAGGAGATTTACAATGGATATTATAGCAAAATTGACTATTACAGCAGCATTTATATTAAGTTTGGCACTTCCGGCAGGACTTTTTCTAAAAGGTTCCAAGACTAAGAAAAGCTATAAAAAAGCATTGGCACTTAATGTATTTATGTTCTTTACAACAATGATACTTTCAAGTACTTTTCTTTTCGGAGCTTCAGCCTTTGCAGCTGAAGGTGCGGCAAGTGCTTCCATGAATACAGGTCTTGGTTATATAGCGGCGGCTCTTTCCGTAGGTCTTGCCTGCATAGGCGGCGGTATTGCGGTATCCGCAGCAGCTTCGGCAGCACTCGGAGCCATAAGCGAAGACTCTTCTATCTTAGGTAAATCACTGATCTTTATAGGTCTTGCGGAAGGTGTGTGTCTGTACGGACTTATCATTGCATTTATGATACTCGGAAAGTTATAAAAAAGGTAAGATTTATGAAAATGTATGTTATCAGCGATAACACCGATACTCTTACCGGACTTAGGCTGGCGGGAGTAGACGGTGTTATCGTAAGGAACTTGACTGAGCTTAAAAGTTCTGTAGAACATGCCCTGGGTGATAAAGAAATAGGTATTATACTTTTGATGGAAAGCTTTCAAAAACAATATCCCGATTATATAAACAGTATAAAACTTAAGTATAAGACCCCTTTATTTGTTGATATTCCCGACAGACACGGAAGCGGAAGAAAACCCAACTTTATCATCGACTATGTTAATGAGGCTATAGGACTTAAGCTTTAGGAAAGCTTTGATTAATAAGAAGGCAGGTATTTATGACCCTAGATGAAAAGCTAGCTAATTTTACTGAGTACTGTGTTCTTGCAGCCAAAAAAAAGTCTGAAGAACTTATATCTCAACAACAAAGTGCTTTGGACAAAGACTTTGAAGCTTATACTTTAAAGTCTAAGGAAATAACAGACTCTCAGTTAAAAATAGAAAAAGAAAATTTAGAAAAACAATTAAATAAAGAGTTATCCAACGAACAACTTCATTCCAAACAGCTGATAGGCGAGGCAAGAACCGAGCTTACGGATAAGCTGTTCGTAGAGCTCAGCGATAAGATTTCCAACTTTATCAATACCAAGGAGTACATGGAACTTATATCTTCACAAATAAAGTACGCCTTGAACTTTGCAGAGGGGGATGAGATTATTATATATGTCGATTCCACCGACGAAGCAAGGCTTCATGAGCTTTGTGCAAGGCACCAGACTGATTGTATCAAAATAAGCGAGCACTCCTTTATGGGTGGAACCAAGGCGCTTTTACCTAAAAAGAACATACTTATAGATAATTCATTTGCCAAGAAACTTGAAACAGCAAAACTTAGGTTTATGTTCGATCTTGGAGGTGAAGAAGATGTCTAAAACGGGAAAAATATTTTCTATCAACGGTCCGATAGTAAAGGCTGATAATAAAGCAGAGTTTGTAATGCATGAAATGGTGCATGTCGGACCTATGAAGCTTGTAGGTGAGGTAATCATACTTGAAGGACAGGTCTGCACCATACAGGTCTATGAGGAAACGACCGGACTAAAGCCCGGAGATTCGGTTGAGGGTTTCGGTGCACCCATAAGTGTAACCTTGGCTCCCGGTATACTTAACAACATCTTTGACGGTATAGAAAGACCTCTTAAAAGCATAGCCGAGGAAGCCGGCAACTTTATAAAAAGAGGTATGAATGTATCTTCTTTGGATACCAAAAAACTTTGGGATACAACTATCAAGGTTGAAAAAGGACAGCATATAAAAGGCGGCACAATAATAGCGGAAGTACCGGAAACTACCGCCATAACCCATAAAGTTATGCTTCCTCCGAATATGTCCGGTTATGTGCTTGATGTAGTTGAGAACGGCAGTTATACTATATCGGACAGGCTGCTTACCCTGCAGCTTGAAGACGGAAGCGAAAAAGAAATAAGCATGACACAGCACTGGCCTATAAGAAATGCAAGACCGGTTCTAAAGCGTTTTTCCGCAACGAGACCTTTGATCACAGGGCAGCGAATACTCGACACCTTTTTCCCTTTGGCTAAAGGAGGTACTGCTGCCATTCCGGGAGGTTTCGGAACAGGTAAGACCATGACACAGCACCAGATAGCCAAGTGGTCGGATGCGGATATTATTGTATATATAGGCTGCGGTGAACGTGGTAACGAGATGACACAGGTTCTTGAAGAGTTTTCCAAGCTGGTTGACCCCCGCTCGGGCAATCCGCTTATGGCAAGGACGGTTCTTATTGCCAATACCTCAAATATGCCGGTTGCGGCAAGAGAAGCAAGCCTTTACTGCGGACTTACACTTGCCGAGTACTATAGAGACATGGGCTATGATGTAGCCATTATGGCGGACTCAACCTCAAGATGGGCGGAAGCTCTTCGTGAGATTTCCGGAAGACTTGAGGAAATGCCTGCAGAAGAGGGATTTCCGGCTTATCTTGCTTCAAGGCTTTCTTCTTTCTACGAAAGAGCAGGCATGGTTAAGAACTTAAACGAATCGGAGTCATCCGTTTCCATTATAGGAGCGGTTTCACCTCAGGGTGGAGACTTCTCCGAACCTGTAACACAAAATACAAAAAGATTTGTAAGAGCTTTCTGGGGTCTTGATAAATCCTTGGCTTACGCAAGGCATTTCCCTGCCATACAGTGGCTTGACAGTTATTCCGAATACCTGGCGGATTTATCTGCCTGGTACGGTGAGAATGTAGATAAAAGATTCATGCACTTTAGAGCGGAACTTTTATACATACTTAATCAGGAGTCAGCCTTGATGGAGATAGTTAAACTTATAGGCTCTGATGTGTTGCCGGATGAACAAAAACTTATACTTGACATTTCAAGGGTTATAAGGGTAGGATTTTTACAGCAAAATGCATTTCATGCTGAAGATACCTATGTACCTCTTGTAAAACAATTTAAAATGATGGAAATTATACTTTACCTCTATGAAAAAGCTAAACTTTTAGTTAATATAGGTATACCTATGTCCGTACTTAATGCAGACGGAATATGGAACAGAATAATAAATATTAAATATGACGTTCCTAACAATAAACTTGAAATGTTTGACAATTATAAACAGGATATAGACAGATTCTACAGCTCTATTTCCGAAAAACACGCTTAAGGAGATATAAATATGTCAATAGAATATCTCGGACTAAGTTCGATTAACGGTCCTCTTGTAGTCTTAGAAGGCGTAAGAGGCGCCGCTTTTGATGAAATTGTGGAAATTAAGGTTGCAGGCAAAGAAAAAAGACTGGGACGTATTATAGAATTACATGAAGATAAGGCTATTATACAGGTTTTTGAAGGCAGTGACGGTATGTCTTTAACCAATACCAATACAACGCTTACAGGGCATCCTATGCAACTTGGAGTCTCTGTAAATATGCTCGGAAGAACCTTTAACGGTATAGGAAAACCTATAGATAAACTCGGTCCCCTACAACCCGATAAGGTACTTGATATTAACGGTGATCCGCTAAACCCCGTCAGCAGGGAGTATCCCCGTAATTATATCAGAACCGGTATTTCTTCAATAGACGGACTTATAACTTTGATCAGAGGACAAAAACTTCCTATATTCTCAGGAAACGGACTGCCCCATGACAAATTGGCCGCACAAATAGTCTGCCAATCTTCTCTTGGAGATGATGCGGCTGCGGATGATAAATTTGCAGTAGTATTTGCGGCGATGGGTGTCAAATACGATGTCGGTGAATACTTCAGAAAGGCTTTTGAAGAAAGCGGAGTAAGTGAGCATGTGGCTACATTTATCAACTTTGCCAACGACCCCGTAGTTGAGAGGATAATTACGCCTAAGATAGCACTTACTCTGGCTGAGTATCTGGCTTACGAAAAGGGTATGCATATACTTGTTATACTTACAGACATGACTTCATTTGCCGAGGCTCTTAGAGAGGTTTCTTCTTCCAAGGGCGAGATTCCTTCACGTAAGGGATTCCCGGGCTACCTCTATTCCGAACTTGCAACTATATACGAAAGAGCCGGCATAGTACACGGCAGCAGCGGCTCCGTAACACAGATACCTATACTTACCATGCCCAATGATGATATAACTCACCCGATACCCGATCTTACCGGCTATATTACAGAAGGGCAGATAGTGCTTGATAAGACACTTAACGGTAAGAATATATATCCTCCAATAAATATACTGCCTTCCCTTTCAAGACTTATGAAGGACGGTATAGGAGAAGGATTTACAAGGGCGGATCACCAGGCGGTTGCCAACCAGCTTTTCTCATCCTACGCAAAGGTTCAGGACGCAAGAGCACTTGCTTCGGTTATAGGTGAGGATGAGCTTTCGGATACCGATAAGAAGTATCTTGAGTTCGGCAAGGCTTTTGAAACAGGTTTTGTAGGTCAGTCCGAAAATGATAACAGAACCATAATTGAAACTCTTACTCTCGGATGGAAACTTTTGTCCATATTACCCAAAAGTGAGCTTGACAGACTTGACAGTAAATTGCTTGAAATAATGCTACCGCAATCCCACCGGCTTTAGACGGTGGGTTAAGGTAGTATAAGAAAAAACAATAGGGCAGGGACTGCCCGAATTAACGCCTGTGGAGATAGTAGGTTGCGAGGTCAGCGAAGCAGGAAGCCCATAAGCTTTAGACTATGGGTAGTTCACCAATACTATCAAGGAAAAGAGTAAGCAATACTGCTGACAGCATGGAGTATACTTATGAATATAAATACATTTCCCACCAAAGGAAACTTAATCAACGCCAAGAATTCACTTAAACTTGCAAAACTTGGCTTTGGGCTTATGGACAAAAAAAGAAACATACTTATAAGGGAGCTTATGGGACTTATAGACAGGGCAAAAAGTATCCAATCCGAGATAGACAGCACCTATACCAAGGCATATAAGGCTCTTCAATATGCCAATATTGAGCTTGGAGTAGATCATGTAAATGATATCTCCATGTCTATTCCTACGGATAATAATATACATATAAAATCCCGTTCCGTTATGGGTACCGAAATACCCCTGGTGGAACATGAAAGCTCCAAACCTAAGCTCTATTATGCCTATTATTCTACCTCTGAAGCCCTGGATATAGCCAGAGAACACTTTGAAAAGGTCAAGGAACTTACTATCAATCTTTCCATGATAGAAAATTCCGCATACCGATTGGCAACAAGTATTAAAAAAACTCAAAAAAGAGCCAACGCTTTAAAGAATATTACCATACCTATGTATGACACTCTTTGCAAGAATATAAGCAATGCCCTTGAAGAAAAGGAAAGAGAAGAATTTACCAGACTTAAAGTAATCAAAAGGAGGGCTGTCGGCTAATATGAAGGTAATCTCCTATATTCTTGCCGGGATTTTTTCTTTTTGTGTGCTAATAATTATTGCAATAACTTCTGTTGAAATTTTAGTGTACTATGTTCCGAATTATTATGCTTATGAGTATAATAAATACGATATACCCAGAAGTTTGTCCATGGAAGTCGAAGACCTCGTTTCGGTAACCAAAGAAATGACAGCTTACTTAAAAGGTGACAGAGAAAGTCTCTCCGATATCACCGCAACCATAAACGGTCAGGAGAATGTCAACTTTTTTAATTCCAAAGAAGTTGCTCATATGATGGATGTAAAGGCACTTTTTAAGGCAGCCATAACTATTCGACTTGTACTTTTGGTTTTATCTGCCGTATTGCTTATAATAATGGCACTCCTAAAGCAGCATCCTTCGAGGATTATTTCTTTGATGAT
>CAJPUK010000046.1 GCA_905373785.1 uncultured Johnsonella sp.
TTCCCCAATCTTCCGGTAATTGCCGGAAATGTAGCTACTGCTGAGGGAACAAAGGCATTGATTGATGCCGGAGCGGACTGCGTAAAGGTAGGTATAGGTCCCGGCTCTATATGCACAACCAGAGTTATTGCAGGTATAGGTGTACCTCAAATATCGGCAGTTATGGAGTGTTTCTCCGTTGCCAAAGAATACGGCATCCCTATAATCGCTGACGGCGGCATCAAATACTCAGGAGATGTTACCAAAGCACTGGCTGCCGGCGGAAATATTTGTATGATGGGTTCACTTTTTGCCGGCTGTGATGAATCACCCGGAGACTTTGAGTTATTCCAAGGTCGTAAGTATAAGGTATACAGGGGTATGGGCTCACTTGCTGCAATGGAAAGCGGAAGCAAGGACAGATACTTCCAAGCCGATGCCAAAAAACTCGTTCCCGAGGGAGTAGAGGGAAGAGTTGCCTATAAGGGTATGGTAGAAGATACCATCTATCAATTACTTGGAGGACTCCGCTCAGGTATGGGATACTGCGGAGCGAAAGACATACCGACATTGCAGGAAACTGCCGGATTCGTAAAAATAAGTGCCGCTTCCCTTAGAGAAAGCCATCCTCATGATATACACATAACCAAGGAAGCGCCTAACTACTCTCCTGATGATAATAAAGGAGTACTTTAAAAGTTGAATTTTAATATTAAAAAAAATGAGCTTATAAGATATATATTTGCACTGCTTAGCCTATGCCTGATATTTGCCACAGCTTACCTTTTAAATAAAAAACAAAACTTCGAGCCTATATCAGATACAAGCTTTGCACTTGATACCTTCGTAAATATTACTATATATGATTCAAAAGATAAGCAAATACTTGACTCTGCACTTGAGCTTTGTAATTACTACGAAGATATATTTTCGGCACATAGAGAAAGCAGTGAGCTTTATAAGCTTAACCACAGAACTTCAGACAGTGTTAAAATAAGCGATGACTTGGCGGATTTAATAAAAAAAGGCTTATATTACAGCAAACTCAGCAACGGAAGTTTTGACATAAGCATAGAGCCGGTCAAAGAGCTTTGGGATTTTAAATCCGAGCATCCTTCACTTCCTGATGAAAGTGCTTTGGCAGCCGCAGTTAAGGCGGTTGATTATACAGCTATCAGCTTATCAGGAAATACTGTTACTTTTAGCAATCCCAACACAAGAATAGACCTTGGAGCTATAGCTAAGGGCTATATAGCTGATAAGATCAAGGACTATCTTATATCCAAAGGAGTAAAAAGTGCTATTATTAACTTAGGGGGCAATGTCCTTTGCGTGGGTAAGAAACCTAACGGAGAAGACTTTAACGTAGGGCTTCAAATGCCATTTGCCAAGAGAGAGGAAACTATCGGTGTTGTAAAGGGAAGTGATCTTTCCGTAGTTACCTCCGGAGTTTATGAAAGGTTTATAGAAGTCGACGGTAAAGAATATCACCACATACTTAACCCAAAAACCGGCTATCCTTATGAAAACGGACTTTTGGGAGTCAGCATAGTTTCAAAATACTCTGTAGACGGAGACGCCCTAAGTACAAGCTGCTTTGCACTCGGACTTGATAAGGGCATAGAACTTTTAGACAGCATAGAGGGCGTATACGGGTATTTTATATTGGATGACCTTAGTGTAGTACCTTCCTCAAATGCACCGGTATTGGAATAAATTTGCTTATAAAAAAGACCAACCAAGTCCCTCTTGGAAGGTCTTTTTTTATAAGCAAACTTATCATCATATAAACTCACTTATTTTTATACTTCAATATACCGTCTCAACAAGCTTTTTTAATAGTTAGCACCTATTAAAACTTAATACACAGTATAAGAACCGCTGCATTATTTAAATTACTGAAACTTCCCATACCTAAAATTGAATCAGTACATTGAAACTTCGACATTTCAGCTAATAAAACCATTATTTTGTTAGCTGAAGTATTGAATTTTTAATATACTGACCAAAGTTTGAGTCATATATTAAAAAGCATTACAGTTTTTTAACTATTTATACTCTCTGCATTATGGCAGGCAACCCTATGTCCGCCCTCAATATCCCTAAGTTTAGGGCATTCTTTTTCACAGATCTTAGTTTTATATATACATCTTGGAGCAAAGCGACAGGCATTTGAGTCGGTAAATACTTGTGATACCTCTCCTGAAATTTTCACCTTTTCCTTTATATTCTTTTTTGACGGATCGGGGCTTGGGACAGCTGAAAGCAAAGCCTTTGTATAAGGGTGTAGAGGCTTTTTGAACAAACTCTTACTGTTTGCAATCTCAACCAAAGAACCAAGATACATAACCCCTATTCTATTACTTATATACCTTACCATAGAAAGATCATGGGCTGTAAAAAGGTAGGTAAGCCCGAATTCTTTTTGCAAGTCCTGAAGCATATTTACCACCTGTGCCTGAATTGACACATCAAGTGCCGCTATAGGCTCATCACACATGATAAATTCAGGATTTACCAGTAAGGCTCTGGCAATACCTATCCTCTGTCTTTGCCCTCCTGAAAACTCATAGGGGAATTTTATCAAATCATACTCACTCATACCGACTTTATTAAGTATAAGCTTGATTCTTTCATACATATCACTCTTTTTGATCTTAAGGTTCTTAAGCGGCTCACTTAAAATCTCTTCCACATTCCAAAAAGGATTTAGAGAAGAATAAGGATCCTGAAATATTATTTGCATACTGTTTTTTACTGATTTGATTTTATTTGATTTTCTATCAGTAATATCCTCGCCCTTATAATATATCTTGCCGGCAGTAGGCTCATACATCCTTATAAGGGTTTTTCCCAGTGTGGACTTACCGCAGCCGGACTCTCCTACCAAACCGAAGGTTTCACCCTTATATATCTCAAGATCGATATCATCTACCGCTCTGATATACTTCTTTTTTCCTCCTAAAAAAGAACTGACCGGAAAATACTTCTTTAAGCCCTTTGCAGATATCAATACATTATTTTCCATATTTTTGCCTCCTAAAAGCATGTTCAAGTTCTTCTTCATTCAGAAAACACATGGAAGTATGCGTTTTACTAAAAGCTTTTAAGGGCGGTCTTTTACTGCTACATATATCCATTCTAAACTCACAGCGCTCTGCAAACGGACAACCCTTTGGCGGATCTATAAGCGATGGCGGAAATCCCTCTATGGACTTAAGCCTTTCACCCTCATCCATATCTATACTCGGTATAGCCTGTAAAAGAGCCATAGTATAGGGGTGTTTAGGCTTATAGAATATTTCTTCTATACTTCCCGTTTCCATAACCAAACCTCCGTACATTATTACAACCCTGTCACAGGTTTCAGCCACAACTCCCAGATCATGAGTAATAAGTATTACAGAAGTACCGGCATCCTTTGACATGGTCTTTATCAAATCAAGTACCTGTGCCTGTATAGTAACATCCAAGGCAGTTGTAGGCTCATCTGCAATAAGTAGTTTAGGATTACAGGAAAGTGCCATGGCTATAAGCACTCTTTGTCTCATACCCCCTGAAAATTCATGCGGATACCTTTTTGAACTTTCTTTAGGAAAGGGAATACCCACCCTCTCAAGCATCTCAAGTGCTTTTTCCCCGGCTTCTTTTTTTGAAAGGGCACTGTTTCTTACTATAACCTCTTCAAGCTGCTTACCGACTCTTATAACCGGATTGAGAGCAGTCATGGGATCTTGAAAAATCATGGTAATATCCTTACCCCTGATTTTTTGATACTCCCTTTCGCTTAAGTTATTTAAGTTTTTATCTCCCAGACTAATAACATCCGCACTTAATGAAGCATTATCCGGAAGTATGCCGATAACAGCCTTCATAGCAACTGACTTACCGCTTCCCGACTCACCTACTATACCTACTATCTCGCCTTCATTTACCTCTATATCTACTCCTCGTACCGCATGAACCTTTCTTTCTCTGCTCTTAAATACTACTGCTAAGTTTTTTACTTTTAACACTTTATCAGACATCTTTTTCTCCTGACATTACGGCAGGTTCGGCAAACACACGAAGTACCTCACCAAGTTTATTAAACGAAAATACCGTCAATATTATAAGTATGCCGGGTATAACAGCCATATAAGGGGCTTTTTGTAAAAATTTTTGAGCATTTTGAAGCAGACTCCCCCAACTTGACATAGGTGCGGCTATACCTCTGCCAAGGAAACTTAAAGCACTTTCTACCATTATGGAAGAGGCTATGGCTGCTGTCGATGCCGTAATCATAGTCGGAAGTACCGCAGGCAATATATGTGAATACATGACCTTCCACGGGCTTATCCCTATAAATTCGGCATACTTTACATAATCCCTCTCTTTTATCGAAAGCACCTCGGAGCGTACAAGCCTTGCTATTTCCATCCAGCTAAGCAGTCCTATTACAAGTATCAGCGATATAAAGCCTCGTCCGAACACCATTCCCACTACCATAACCATTACAATCCAAGGAATTGCCGAAAGCACATCTACAGCCCTCATAAGTATAGAGTCAACTATGCCGCCAAAGTAGCCTGATATCATTCCGATAAGTATGCCTATAAAAATAGAGGTAAACATAGCCAAAACCCCTACTGCAAGGGAAACTCTTCCACCATACAAAACCCTTATAAAGTAGTCCCTGCCTATATCATCTGTTCCGAACCAGTGCATGGCAGAAGGAGCTTTAAGACTTCCTGTAACATCTATGGCATTGGGGTCTATATTTATAAATATAACAAATATACTTATAAGCACAATTATAAGCACATACACTAATGCAAACAGTGCCTGTTTATTGCTTTTTAATTCAAAAACCAGATTGTCAAGTCTTCTGTTTCTTTGTTTTAACTTCATTAAAAATCCTCTTTTGCACTTTATAATCAGTTTTTACCAAGCTTTATCCTCGGATCAACTATGCAATACAGTATATCCGATAAAAGATTGCCTATTATTACAAGACTTCCTGACAGCACAAGCACAGCCATAACTATAGGATAATCCATGGCTTCCACTGCCTTAACAAAATAAAGCCCTATTCCGGGCCAGGAAAATACGGTCTCTGTAATTACCGCACCGGTTACCAATAAAGGCAGTGCCATACCAAGCTTGGTAACCAACGGAAGCAATACATTTTTGGCAACATGCTTAAAAAGTATCTCGCTCTTTCCTGCACCGAAAGCCTTTTGTACCAACACATAGTCTTCTTTTAGCTGACTTATGGCAGATGCCCTTACATACCTCGTAAGGTCGGGTAAAAATGCTATAATCAAAACTATGTAGGGCATAAAAAAGTGCCTCAAATAATCTGTCAAAGAATCTTCTTTTCCTATTGTATGCATACCTAAAAGCGGAAAAATCTTAAACTTATAGCCTAAAAAATATATCATTATCATTCCAATCCAAAAGGTAGGTACAGCAAGACCTATTGAACAAAATCCGTCTATAAGTTTATCCTGCCATTTATTTCTATTATTAGCCGCAACAAGTCCAAGAATTATTGCCAGAATATAGGCGGTAAGATAAGAGGGCAAAACAAGTTTTGCCGTTGCCGGAATACGGATTTTCAAATCATATTTTATACTTGTATGAGACAGGAGAGAGTTACCGAACTCTCCCCTGCAAATATTTTTTAACCACCTTATATACTGTATGTGCATAGGATCATTTAACCCGTACTCTTCCCTTATTGCTTCCCTCTCCTGATTAGTCATCTTGCTGTTGGTCATGGAATCAACCACATCATAAGGAGCTATGTGCATTAATGAAAAACATATAAGTGTGATTAAAAACAGTAATGGTACTGCCTGAGCAATACGTTTAATTATATACTTTAACATCTTCTACCTTACTTGAATTTAAGCTTTGCCAAATCTCCGAATGTATATATAGGAACAAGCATAGCCTCGTCAGTATCTACATTGGACTTTGTGATCAAAGTTCTTAGGTTAGTACCGAGCGGATAATATATAGCCTCTTCAGATACAAGTCTTTGTACCTTTTTATATATTTCCTGACGCTTTGTATCATCTAAAGTAGCATTGCCCTCTGCAAAAAGATTATCGATCTCCTCACTGTGATAATTCATTCTGTTATCCTTTTTAGATGAGAACATCATAGCGAAGGTGTCAGGGTCACTTCCCATAACATAACCGCCTATGAACATATCATACTCTGTGCTTTCAAGGTCATTGGTAGCCTTAATATAGCCTGCATCATTGGTTCCTGCAAGCTCCACCTCTATACCTACAGCCTTAAGCTCTGACTGTATTGCAAGAGCCATCTTTTCAAGCACCGGAGAATTACTTATATAGCAAAGCTTTAACTTGGTGGCTCCGCCTGCAACAAGCTCCTTAGCCTTATCTACATTCTGATCCCACTTTTCAACATCATCTGTGTAATACTTGTTGTCATATGGAAGGAAGGAATAACCGAGTTCATAGAAACTTTTATCGGTGTATGCCGCAAGCATTATCTCATCTCTGTTAAGCGCCTGTAAGATACCCTCACGATACTTCTTATCCTTCATAGAATCACAAGCAACATTAAGTCTTATATAAGGCACCCTTCCCTCACTGTAGTTATGAATTGTAAAAGCTTCATTATCCTTATAAGGATCAAGCATATCAGGTGATGCTACATAGGCATCCGCCTCTCCACCCTGCATAGATAAGGTTGCAGTATCGGACTTTTCTATAATTCTGTAAATAAGATTTTCTATATAGGGTTTACCCTTTACATAGTCGGGATTTGCCTTGAACTTAAGATACTCTCCGGTCTTATACTCTTCAAGTACATAAGGACCTGCACCGACTACCTTTTCTTCAAGCAGATTTATCTCTGTAGAAGACTTACCTTCAAATATATGCTTGGGTATTATACTAACCTCATCAGAAAGCATTTCCATAGCACTTGCACTTACTGACGGAAGTTTAAAAAGTACCGTTGTATCATCTACTTTTTCAAGCTCTATAGGCTTATCATCAACAAAAAGATTCTGAGTTGTTGCGTTTATCTTATCATAGGTAAATACTATATCGTCCGCTGTCAGAGCCTCTCCATCACTCCATTTAAGCCCCTTTTTAAGCTTCATGGTATAGCTGAGACCGTCTTCTGAAGGCTCCATACTTTCGGCTAAAATATAATCAATAGTTCCGTCTCCGTATATATGATAAGCCGGCGCATATGCCGCATGGCAGGTCATCAGACTGTATCTGTCATCTGCGGTAAGCGGATTAAGTGTATTACCCAAATCTCCGTCTATTATGTAGGTAAATGTATCACTTGTTTGCGCCTGTGGCTGTTCGCCACCCTCACTGCCTTGAACCTCTGAACTTGCCGCCTGTGAATCACTTCCGCTTTCACCGGAAGTTGTGTTACCGCCTGAACATGCCGCCACTAAAGCTGATACGGCAAATACTGACATAAGTGTTAATAGCCTTTTCTTCATCCTTATTCCTCCTATTAATTCTATTACTATAATTTTTCTTTTCCCTCACAGCTTAACTGTCAGGATTAAAAAGTATTATTAGTATACAAAAATATTCACACAGGCTTATTATATACATATTTACCTAAAATTACAAGTTATCCTACAGTTTTTACAGCATTTTCCTTTATATTTTCAATTTTTGCCATAAGAGTTCTCACCGTCTTTGCATCAAAAAGCTTGGTAACACTTACAGGTTTATCAAAAGGAGGCTTTTGTAAGTCCGTAACATCTTCCATATAGCCGTTTTGCTCAATATGGTTTATAACCTTATTGACAAAGGCTATCTGTCTTTGATTTAAGGACTCATTATTAATAAACTCGGAAAAAGCTTCCATAGCCGCTTCATGCTCAAGCTTTGCTATCTTTCTTACAAGCAAGCCGAAAGGTGTATCTTTGTACTCTCTTTTATAGTCCTCACTGCTGCCCAGCTCCTTGGTAAGTACCCTTTCAAGCTCCTCATAGTCTCCCTTTGAAAGTGCTATATTGTGTGTAAGCTTGTATATGGGCAGGGCATCTTTATTATCTTCCACATAACGATTGACCTTCTTCCTGTAATCTTCAAAATTATAGGCAGCTACAAGTGTTGCACCTTCTTTTTCTTCAATAACCACATCCTTGAGATTGGTAATAATGCTGCTTTTTGCATCGTTATCAACAACAAACTTTATCAAATCCCTAAGACTTCTTCGACTATGCTCAAAGCTAAGAATATCTTTTTCCTCCCAATACTTATCCGTATTGATTTTTTTAATCTCTTCAAGTTTATCCTTAACTTGAGGTATGCTGATACGCCCTTCAAGTGCAAGCGCAGTTTCACAAAGTACATTTTTAATACTGCCGAACTCCGTCTTTGAATTTATATCAGCAAGTATCAAACCATACATAAAATTGTCAAAACGCTTTGCATACTCATCACCATCCTTTAATACTATAAGAGGCGCTATATGTGTACTAAGTTCCAATTTATCTCCATCACTTATACAGGTAAATGCATTTGTCTTGTTATACTTTTCCACATATTTAAGCCTTAATTTAACGGATACTAAATTTTTATCAAGTTGTGCTATACTTCTACAACACTCCTCTATAAGAGCAACTCTCCACTCCTGATACTTATCCTCAACATAGGTGCTTTTTTGCATGGCTGTTATAAGCTCTATTTTTTTATTAAATATATTTTCAGAAAGGGACTTTGTTTCTTTACCCTCGTATCCGTTTGCGTGTACTTTAAAATATTCAAAATTACCGCAATAGTCAAATATCAAAAACCTGCGTTTTCCGCTATACTCACCATCAATCTTATCGGTAAACAGGATATTTGGAGCAAGTCTTGTACCTCTTCCTATCATTTGCCAAAACTTGGTCTTAGACCTTACCTTCTTAAAAAATACCAAATTCACACATTCCGGTACATCAATACCGGTGTCCATCATGTCAACCGATACCGCAATCCTTGGATCTTTATCAGGATTTTTGAAATCATCTATAATAGTTTGAGCATGTGAATCATCACATATGACCCTTTGGGCAAAACCTCCGTTATAATAAGGATAGAGCTTATTAAAACGCTCTACTATAAACTCGGCATGTTTTTTATTTTGGGCAAATATAATAGTCTTGCCAAGTTTATCCCCACCTGCAACCTTAATACCTCTTTCCATCAAGTCTTGTAAAACTTCATCAACAGTATCTGCATTAAACACAAACTTATTAAGTTTCTCAGAAGGTATAAAATCCGGAACATAATCATCTTCCGCAAAATCATCCTCGAACCTTTCTTTGTCTTCTTGAGATAACTGTGCATAAGTTATACCCTCTTCCATAAATTTAGTCTTAACCTCATAGGTGTAATAGGGTACAAGTACATTGTCCTTTTCAACTGCCGTCTCATAATCATAGGCATAGGTAGGCACTCCATGCTCCATCTCAAAAAAGTCATAGGTATTTCTGTCTACATCGGTCTTTGGTGTAGCGGTAAGTCCCACTGTCAAAGCATCAAAATATTCAAATATCGCCCTGTACTTATTAAATATACTCCTATGACTCTCATCTATAATAATCAAATCAAAATGTGCAGGTGTAAATAAACTTACCCCCTCCTTCGTCTTGCAATTATCTATGGCACGAAGCATCGTAGGATATGTAGAAAATACTATTCTTGCATTACGCTCGTCTTTATTTGAACAAAGATTACATAAAGACATATGGGGAAGATAATTTTTAAAATCATCCTTTGCCTGCTTAACCAGTGCAGTTCTGTCTGCAAGGAACAAAATATTGGTAACATAACCGCCACGACTTAACACATCTGCAAGGCTGGATGCCGTTCTGGTCTTTCCGGTACCGGTAGCCATTACAAGCAGACTGCTTCTAAATCCCTGTTCAATATGGTCGCAAACTGCCCTGATAGCTTCCTTTTGATAGTATCTGTCCGTAATCTTATCATTGATAACGATTTTATCTAATTTTTTTCTTTCTTCACGCCTATTAATAAGCTTTTGTAAATCATCCTTACTGAAAAATCCGCTTACTCTTCTTTGAGGACCTGTTTTGTCATCCCAAAAATAAGTTTCAAAGCCGTTACTTGTAAACATTATAGGTCTTCTGCCGAACTTCTTTTCAAGACAGTCCGCATAAAGTACAGCCTGCTTTCTTCCCACATTTGGGTCTTTACTGCTTCGCTTGGCTTCAATAAGGGCTAGAGGAAGACCGTCTTTTCCAAAAAGCACATAGTCCGCATAGCCTTTTTGCCCTACTACCCCTGCCATATCTTCTACAGGATATTCCTGCCACACATCAGTTTCAGCACCTTCTATAGTCCAACCAAGGTCTTTTAAGTCTATGTCTATATATCGCTTTCTTGTAGTAAATTCTGTAATATCCTCAGGTTCAAATGTTCTCTCAACCTTGTTTTGTTCCTTAGTTTTCGTATAGGTAGCAGACAGTTCTTCTATTTGTTTACGAAGTTTTTCTATTTCGGCATCTTTTTCACCAAGTAAACTTTCCTGCTCTTTTATCTTTTTCGTATCTATAATAACTTTTTCTTTAGGAATAAGTTTTTCATCAAAATGTCTCTCTTCATAAGCAGAGCCGTAACAATAATCTATCCACTGTATAAATTCAAAAAGTATTTCCAGTGTCAGTAAGGCTTCTCCCGCACTTATAAATTTTTCCGAATGTACGGCATTATTTCCCACTTTTATAAGTGTAGGCAGTTTCGCCCAAGTGTTAGAATCAAGAGCAAATCTGAAACTCGGCTCATGTATAAGTGATTGAAGATTGTCTTTATATGGCATTCGTATGGAAAAGTCTGCCGAGTATACCCACTTTACACCCAGTTCCAAGGCTTTTCTGCTTCCCACTGCACACATCGCAGGTGCGGTAGCAAAAACCTTTTCAGCTTCTATCGCAGCCGCCGCAAATAAGGCATATTCTTTTTTATCTTTCAGAAAACCGAAGTTCGACATAATGTTTACTCCTATATATGCTTAATTTAATAAACAAGTAAATCTTAAAATAATCTTTAATAAAAAGTACTTATTATCATTATACATTATTTATCAATTGTCTCAAGAGATTATATAAAAATACTAGGCAGAAAGGTGTGAAAAAGAGGAATATTTCGATTTGTCTAACTTACACTTTATTTTTACAAATTTCTTTTGAATGTCTATATCTGGTAAATATACTCTTATGCTTTGTAACTCTTGAGCATTTATATTAGCTTGATTAACCGCTCCTTTAGCCATATCCCTTAGTTTACTCTTAATTACTTCAAGATTCATATATTGTGATAATACTTCTGGTAACATTTGATTGTTCAAACGAACCCTTATAATATACCCTGCAATAATCATATCTTCATTCAAATTAAAAGTTGTAGTTTTACCAACTAGTTCAATGCTATTTGTCCTATTAAATAACAAATCTCCTTTTCTAACTACATATTTTTCAAGTTCATAATCTGAAATATCAATATATTTAAGGTCTCCTAAATCTAATTTTCCATCAACTGTAATATTGTTCATTCTGAGATAAGGGTATTTTCCGCCTTCTACTGCTGGATTGCTTGTCCCATATCTAACATCTTTTGCAATATCTCCTATTTGAACTACTTGCCAGTTTTTAGAGTTGTATATCGGATCCCCAAACATCTCTATAAATAGGGAGTGGCAGCCTACCCTATGTACCTCCTATGCGATATCTTTACATTGTTTTGACTCACCATAGCATATTGCATAGTTGTATCAATTTTCACATGACCAAGCAGTTGTTGCACCTGCTCTATCGGCATTCCTTTATCAATGGCTTTTGTTGCCAAAGTCCTTCTGAACTTATGAGGATGCACCTTAGTAATTCCGAGTCTCCGCCCAAGTTGTCTAAGCCTTATTTCCACTCCGCTTATTTCAAGTCTGTTATAAGGCTTTAAAAGAGATACAAAAAGAGCCGGATTGTTATCAGTTCTACTTTCCAGATAGTTATACAAATGTATCTTAGTCCTTGCATCAAAGTACACCGGTCGCTCCTTACTACCTTTACCGAATACTATACATTCCCTGTTTTCAAAATCAATATCTTCTCTATTTAAGTGAACTAATTCTCCGACTCTCATTCCTGTTGAGGACAGCAAGTCAATCATTGCCAAATCCCTTATATTGCCACATTTATCCCTCATAGTTTCAAGAGCCTCATCCGTATAAGTTTCCTTTACCGTTTTATTGGTTTTAATTTTATGAATTCTTCTGACGGGACTTTTCAATATATAGTTTTCATCTTCAAGCCATGAAAAGAAACTCGATAAAATTCTTCTAATATTGTCTATATTGGACTTGCTGCAATTATTCAACTTTTGATAATCTGATAAATAATTTCTCAAGTCATCGGTTTGCATCTTAGTTACATGCATACCTACAATGGAAAATAATTTACCTATTGATGACTCGTAGTATTTCAGCGTCTTCTTGCTACAACCTTCTACTCTTTTTGCAGATATGAATGATAAAAGTAATTCTTCATTACTCTCTTGTTCCTGTTCCAAAGGTATATCACTTACAGTCACATTCCACAGACAATTTTGTAAAACATACTCTAACTGCTGCATTTGTGCATTATCCAAATACGGTAACATCTGTCTTGAAATCTCTGATATAAGCTTATTTTTCATATCAATACACCTTCCTTTTTATTGTATATTGACATGATACAATTTTTACTATATCAATAATACCGTTTTTCTAAATATTTAAAAAAGTCTACAGTTTTACCTATTCTATTGATTTATTAATACTTTTAATCCAACTGTCATTATCACTTTCAAACAACTTTATAAACTTTATAAAATTTGTACTGCCTATTTCACAATCCTGTTGGTTTAACTTTTCTATTCTAACGCTCATATCTTTATAATTTTCAGTTGTAATATATTTCATAACTTCAAGTATTTGATCGTACTTTCCCCTATAACTTTTAACTTCTGTATACTTTTCTATCAACTCGGCATTTACCTTTTTGGCAGACGACTTCAAATTTTCATCAGTCCAATGCTTTGTTATGATTTGCATTGTGCATGGATTTCCAAAAATAATAACTTTAGAAGCAGCGTTATCAATTCCATGGAACTCATTAATTTTTCTTTTTATATCTTCATATTGCTCATACGGTTTTTTATCTGTATCACAAAATATGAGTACTACTTCATAAGAACCGTTTTGATAACTATCTTGATACCTTGCAGGAATATTACCATTACCTTCTGCATTAACCAAAAATATATCATATTTATCACTCCATACCTCAAGCCTTTTCAAACAGCTTAAATACTCATATTCCTCATTGCCTTCGCATATAATACAAATCTTGTGCTTACTAAAAAAATCAGGAAGTCTTCTTTTCATCAGCTTAATTCCTCTTTGCATTACCTTTAATGCTAAGCAATGAATTAATTAACTCCGGATCCGGCAATGCCCCAAGAGTACCTTTTCTGTATTTTTCAATAATATCTGAGGTATCTCTAACTCCCTTCGCAGCTGTAAAGTCTGCGAGTGAATACACATATACTCCGGCTTCATCCTTATGGACAAACCAAATCTGTTCCTTTCTAAATAGCCTTTTACAATCCATAAGATTAATATCATGTACCGTAAATATCATCTGTGCATTTTCATTCAGCTCATTATTAAACATTGCCACAATAGCTCTGGTAAGCTTGAAATGTATACTGCTGTCCAGTTCATCTACTACAAGAATTCTTCCTTGCTCAAGTGCCTCTATAACATAACCTGCAATTGCGGCAATCTTTTTGGTTCCTGTAGAATCAAATAAAACACTTGGTACAGAAACTCCCTTATAAGTGGATACTAATCTAATCTGATCCATAATATCATCTAAAACCTCGAGTACTTTTTCCTCCGGTTTTTTATCATACTCTACAGATTCCAATTTGATTTTATCCATAGCCACATATTCAAAGTTATCCATATATAAATCTGCATTTTTTATAAACTCAACTATTTTTTGCTGTAATTTATTTTTATTCTTCATAAGTTCAATAGTATGTTCCATAGGAATGTTATTCATATTAATAACATCTATTTTCTCTGCAAAACCTATAAGAATATTCTTAATCTCACTTAGCTTTTCAAACTTATTTGTATCAATCAAATAATATAACAAATTATTATTTGATATCATAGGAATCATAGCTTGTAAGTCTTGATCGACAGATGTAAATATTTCTTTTACAGTATCTTTCTCTAACCAATTTTCCTCTTTTTCATTGCCATATTTATCCTTAAAAACTTCTGAAAAGGATTCATATATGTATTCTTCTTTTACTGCATCATATTTAAATTTATATGAAAACTTTCTACCTGATGCCATGAATATTACGCCCAGCTCGCATACATTATTATTTGTAAATATATTTGGCATCAAATCACTTTTTCTATTTAACAATACTTCCTTTATCGCTCTGATACATTTTATCAGACAAGTCTTTCCTGAATTATTAGGTCCATAAATTCCTGCTGTTTTCAGTATATTAAAATTATTTTCCTTATGTACATTAGCTCCAAACTTCTTATTTCGCATATCCGCTTTCATAGAAAAAATAATGGTATCTTCAAAAGCATAGCAATTCTTTACACTTAGCTCTATAATCATAGCTTATACCTCCAAAACATCCCTTGCTTTTACCATTATAACATCTGAATATTTTTTATGTAAGATTTTTACATTAAAAATTTTTAGAAGTTATGAATACCACACAATATCTTGATAAACAC
>CAJPUK010000047.1 GCA_905373785.1 uncultured Johnsonella sp.
ATTTATGGCGGTTATAGCCATAGCTTACTTTAAAATCCTGGGAAGATATTTAAGTCTTTCGGAGACTACAAGATATTTAACATTTTTCGTGGCTGCACTTTTTACGGAGTTCTCACTCCTGCTTGCATTAAAGAAATTTAACAGAAGATGGTATACAGATATATGCTTATACGGAATAAGTGTATGTATATGCTTTTTAGTAATGGCATTTAATATGCCGCTTGCATTTACAATAACCTATCTTGCCGTGTATGCCGTGCTCTGTGTTATAGCGGATTTGTATATAGAGAAAAGTAAAACTGATTTGATATCCAAGGAGCTTAAAACGGATATATCGGCATTTGCACAAACCAATCTTCTGGCAGTCAGTATTATGGTAATGTTTTTCTTTAGAAGAGATTTGCATCAAGGTATAGTTACCATAGTATTATCAATAGTTCATCTTTACCTTGGAGATAAAAGAGAAAATAAAATCAACAGTGCAGGTTTTGTTGTGTTCCTGGCACTTGCCGTGTACAGAATAGCCTACGGTAACTTTGAACATTCGATTCTTTATATGCTTTGTATGTTGCTCAGTATATTTACTTCGGTAAATATGATAGGTACTTTTAGGCAAAATACCAGAACTTATGCCAATATAGCCTCTGCTATAAGCTGTGTGGCAATAATATTAAGTGTTTGTTACTATTATGTAGTTGAGAATGGAGGGACGGAGTTTGCCTCACTTTTATCCTTAGCTCTTGTGTGGATCTACATCTTAATCAATGACATAAAGTACAGGAAGGCAAGGATATCCTTACTTAACAGCCTGGCATTTATGTTCTTGCTTAACTATGCCATTGCCTACTTGAAAGTAAGTTCCTATGCTTTATATTCACTTATAAATGTAGTGATATTCTCAATTATTGTTATATTCAGATCCGGACTTAAGATGGATTATCATGCGTGGCTTGTAGGCGTGGTTAATTTGAGCTTTTTTACAGCATTTGCATTTGTGGATCATTGCAGCGGATATAGTTTGATATACGATGTATCCGATCTGTATACTATAATTTGCATATTGCTCGGTATTTTTGTATACTATGTACTGTCTAAAGAAAAACCGGTATTTGCAGTTTTAATAACGGGATTGTGGGCAGCACTTGTGTATATTTTAGTAGGTTATGTAAATATATACTCCGGCTTTAATATATCTTTTGAATGGGCTTTATTTACATATTTCATACTTGCCTTTGCATATAAACTTATGCGTAAAAGAAATTTTGATATAGCTCTTGTCTTTTGGGTTCATATATTTGCTTTTATATACAGCATGGGACATTTATTTAATATGACTGTTCCGGCACCGTATTTTGTACTGTCGGGTATATATTTGCTTTTGTATCTTGCTGTTTTAAAAGAAAAGAAGACTGCAAGTTATCATGCAGCTATGCTGACAGATTTACTTTTAGGTCTTTTTATAAGTTTGTATTTTGCCGAACTGGATGGTGTTGTAATACAGGCAATACTTGCCATAACAACGCTTGCAATCTCCGCATTATACAGGTATGTATTCAAGGAAGAAGGCTTAGCCAACGGGACGGATACACTTTCACTTATTTTTGGGGTGTTTCTTATGTCGACTTGCAGCTTTGAGATTTTTCCGATTAGTTTTAGTGAAGTATTGATGTATTTAATACTTATAACGATACTCTGCATGTTGTATAATATAAAAGCCTATATAGAAAAAAGATACTATAATATGTTGATAAATTCTTCTGTTTTCTGGCTTTTATTCATGACAAAATGTATATTGGAAATGAATGTGCAAAGAGAGTACCTGACAATTGCAATAGTTATAATACTTAGCTTGATAAGCATTGCCGTATTAAGATATAAAACACCGATAATAAAAGAAGAGAATTTCGGTGTTGCCTCATGTGATTGGTGGAGTATTACCTGGGGTCTGCATATAGTGGCTATATTACTTGCTTTAAGTACAGTTATATATAAACCCGATTATATCAGAGCCGTATACATACTTTTGCTGGCTTTGTATTTGTTACAATATATTACGGTGAAAAAATTAAAGCTGTTGTCTCAAATAGCTTCTACAGTATGTTTTGTTGTATTTATATGGGTACAGGATTTTGTAGCGGTACCAAGTGTATATGACTTTGAGCTGAAGGCATTTTCATTGCTTTTAATCCCCTTATCACTTAAGGGCATGGTAAATAATAAAGAGTACAGAATTATTAATGTTTCGGCAAGGGCGGCAGTGCTTTTAATGCTTACCTGGGCAGCGGTACAGGGAGGACTTCTTGAGGATTCAATCATAGTACTTGTATTTGCATTAATATTGCTTGTATACACCAGTATCAGAAAGCACAGAAAGGAATTTTTGATAGCTTTCTCATTTGCTATAACTATCGCTGTATTTATGTCAAGGACATTCTGGACAAGGGTTTCATGGTTTGCCTATTTATTTGCGGCAGGGCTTTTACTTATCGGCTTAGCGGTATATAATGAAATGAGAAGAAAAAAACAGGAAGTAAAGGGTGAAGGCAGTGAAGCAGTTGATAAGAGTAAAGATAGTGCTGATACAGTAGATAATGTTAATACAGTGGATGATGTTGATACAGCGGCTAATGCTGACGAAGCAGGTAATGTCGGTGCAGCAGATGGTTCTGATCCGGCTAATGCTGTGAATGATGTTGATATAGCGAATAATGCTGATAAAGTAAATAATACTGTAGTATCGGAAGTTTCTGATACCGTGAATGATGTTGATACAGCAGATAATACTGATACAACAAACAATGAAAACTAACTTTTATAAGGAGAACTTAACATGAATTGTTTTGAGGAGCTTAAAGCCAGAGGGCTTATAGCACAGACAACCAATGAAGAAGAAATAAGCAAGATGATTAACGAGGGGAAGGCTACATTTTACATAGGCTTTGACCCTACGGCAGACAGCCTCCATGTAGGGCACTTTATGGCACTTTGCCTTATGAAGAGGTTACAGATGGCAGGGAATAAACCTATAGCCTTAGTAGGTGGCGGAACCGGTATGATAGGAGACCCCTCAGGAAGAAGCGACCTTAGAAATGTAATGAGCATAGAGACTATAGATAAAAACTGCGAAGCCTTTAAAGCGCAGATGAGCAAGTTTATAGACTTCGGCGAGGGTAAGGCTATTATGGTAAATAATGCCGACTGGCTAAGAGACCTTAATTATATGGAGTTTATTCGTGAGGTGGGACCGCATTTTTCAGTTAATAATATGCTTAGAGCCGAGTGTTATAAGCAGCGTATGGAAAAGGGGCTTTCCTTCCTTGAGTTTAACTACATGATACTGCAAAGTTATGACTTCTATATGTTATATCAAAAGTACGGCTGCAATATGCAATTCGGCGGTGATGACCAGTGGTCAAATATGCTTGGAGGTACGGAGCTTATCAGGCGCAAGCTTTCTAAGGACGCCCATGCCATGACTATTACTCTCTTGCTTAATTCGGAGGGTAAAAAGATGGGTAAGACCGTAGGCGGAGCGGTATGGCTTGACCCTAACAAGACCTCACCCTTTGATTTTTATCAGTACTGGAGAAATGTAGCCGATGCCGATGTACTTAACTGTATCCGTATGCTTACCTTCCTTCCTATAGAAGAAATTGAGCAAATGTCGGACTGGGAAGGGGCTAAGTTAAATGAAGCTAAGGAAATACTTGCTTATGAGCTTACCAAGCTTGTGCACAGTGAAGAAGATGCAGAGCAGGCAAAGCAGGCAAGCAAGGCACTTTTTGCCGGTGCCGGAAATCTTGACAATGTTCCAAGTTACAGCCTTAAAAAAGAAGACTTTAGCGAGGGCAAGGTAGATATACTTGATCTGTTGGTAAAATCAGGGCTTGCAAAGAGCCGCTCAGAAGCGAGAAGAAATGTCGAGCAGGGCGGAGTATATGTAGACTCGGAGCAGATAAGTGATATAAAGCTTTGCTACAGTGAAGATGATTTTAATGAGCCTAAGCTGCTTAGAAGAGGCAAGAAGAATTATATAAAGCTTATAAAAGAATAGGATTTGCGAGGCTTATTTTTGAGTTTAATATAGGAAATTGCGAAACATACTGACTAATATTTATATATATTGTATAAAAAGAAAAGCGGCTTTGGTATATTTAGACTATTTTTATGAGAAGTAGATATGAAAGATAAATATCAGATGAGGAGAAAGATGAAATTGAGATTAAAGAAGTGCCATATTTATGAGGTTTGTGGCGTTTCGCAAATGCCTATTAAGTTTGATAATAGGAAGGAGCTTATTTATGAAGTGGGATAAATATACTTTGATAACAAGAACCGATGCAGTCGATATACTGTCCGCCTGCCTGCCTGAAGCCGGCATAGAGGGAATAGAGGTTGAAGACAATATCCCCTTAAGTGAGGAGGATACCAAGGGAATGTTTATAGATATATTACCCGATTTGCCCAAAGATGACGGCAGTGCAAAAATAAGCTTTTATCTTGAACAGGATAAATCCCAAGAAGTTCTTGCAAATGTGAAGGAACTTTTGGCTGATTTAAGTAAAAACCTTGAGCTTGGAAGCTGTGAAATCATAAAAAGTGAGACCGAGGATAAGGATTGGATCAATAATTGGAAGGAGTTTTTTAAGCCCTTTATGCTTGATGATATACTTATAAAGCCTACTTGGGAAGAAGCTAAGGATTTTAAAAACTATAAAATAAGCATAGACATAGACCCCGGCACAGCCTTCGGTACAGGTTCACACGAGACAACAAGGCTGTGCATAAGAGGACTTAACAAATATATTTCCAAGTTTTTAGAAGAGGGCAAGAAGGAGTTAAAAATACTTGATGTGGGAACCGGAAGCGGTATCTTAAGTATTGCCGCATTAAAGCTTGGAGCTTCCAAGGTAGTTGCTACAGAGATAGATGAGTATGCTCTACCTACAGTAAAGTCCAATATGTTTATAAACAAGATAGAAAAGTCAAGTTATAAGCTTATCGGCGGTGATATACTGGAAGATGAGGTGGTGCAAAAGGAAGCAGGTTTTAACTGCTATGATATCTTAGTTGCCAATATACTTGCTCCGGTAATAATACGCTTACAGGCGGAAGCGGCAAGGTATCTTAAAAGCGGCGGAATATTTATAAGTTCCGGTATTATAGATACTAAGGAGAAAGAAGTGGTTGACAGTATAAAGGCGAATACGGAGCTTGAAATCATAGACATAGTACATGACGGCGAATGGCTCAGTGTCTGTGCAAGGAGAAAGTAATGCAGCATTTTTTTATAAGACCTGAGGACATAGAGGGCGGTATTGCCTATATAAGAGGGAAAGACAGACACCACATAGCCAATGTCCTTCGTATGAGGACAGGCGAGGAGATTTTAATCAGCACCGGAGAGGATTGGGACTATCTGTGTACCATCAAAAGTATAGATGATGATAAGGTTGAGCTTTTGGTAAAAAGTGAAAATGAAGCGGCAAGAGAACTTAAGGTCAGATTGGTGCTTTATCAGGCACTTCCCAAATCCGATAAGATGGAGCTTATCATACAAAAGGCGGTTGAACTTGGAGTACACTCCATAGTGCCTTTTACAAGTAAAAGAGTTATAGTAAAGTTGGATGAAAAGTCGGGGGAAAATAAGACAAAAAGGTGGCAAAGGATCTCGGAAAGTGCAGCCAAGCAGTCAAAAAGAAGTATAATACCCGAGGTAAAAGCTCCTATAAGTTTCAAACAAATGTTAAAGGATATAGCCGACTATGACAAGGCTTATCTGGCTTATGAAGAGGCAAGAGGTACTGAAAGTGCAAGAGAGGCATTTGCAAGTGCAAAACAATATAAAAGTATAGCTGTATGCATAGGACCGGAGGGCGGTTTTGAGGAACAAGAGATAGAAGCCGCAAAAGAAGCCGGCTTTGAAATAATTTCGCTCGGAAGTCGTATACTTAGGACAGAAACCGCAGGTTTTGCGGTTCTGTCCAATTTTATGATACAGCTTGATTAAGTAACATTGTTTATTAAGTAAGTATAGCAAACAACTTATGTATTTTCCTGATTGCATACATCAAAACCTTTAGTATAGTGTGTGATACGCCTAAGTTTTTGATATACCCATTCGGAAAAATATTGCAGTGCCGATGTGCTAAGTCAATTTTATGTAGGGGAAGTTTAAGGTTTTAATCATTAAAAATGAATATAGGATCAATATAGAAAGAAGAGTAACAAAATGCAGGTTTATTTGGATAATGCAGCGTCTACAAGGGTGTCAAAATCTGTAATAGAGCTGATGAATAAAGCTATGGCTGAGGATTATGCCAATCCGTCAGCCAAGCACCTTAAGGGAATGGAGGCTGAAAAGTACCTAAAAGAGGCGGCAGCAAAAATAGCCAAAACTATGAAGGTATCTGAAAAAGAGCTGGTATTTACCTCGGGAGGAACGGAGTCCAACAATATGGCGCTTATAGGTACTGCCATGGCAAGGCAAAGGTATGGAAAACATATTATAAGTACTGCCATAGAACATTCCGCAGTACATCAGGTTTTGGTACATTTGGCAGATTTGGGCTTTGAATACAGTATACTCAAAGTGGATGAAAAGGGTCAGATCTCACTTGAAGAATTGAAGTCCTTGCTTAGAGCAGACACCATATTAGTGTCTGTGATGTATGTTAATAATGAAATAGGTGCGGTTCAGGATATAAAGGCAATAGCCGATATAGTACATGGCTACAATAAAGACATATATATGCATACGGATGCAATACAAGCCTACGGGAAGTTTAAGATATTTCCCAAAAAAGAAGGCATAGACCTTCTCAGTGTGAGCGCCCACAAGCTCCACGGTCCTAAAGGATCGGGTTTTTTGTATATAGATGAAAGGGTCAATATTAAGCCTATAATATACGGTGGCGGTCAGCAAAGAGGGCTTAGAAGCGGCACACTCAATATCCCCGGTATAGCAGGACTTGGTGAGGCTGCAAAGGAAGCTTACGAGGACTTTGATAAAGAAGTAGAGTATATCTACGGTTTAAGAGACTATCTTATAGATGAAATTACAAAGCTTAATGATGAGGGCATAAAGCTTAACTCAGGCAAGGGAGTAAAATTTGCCCCACATGTACTGAGTATTTCCATAAGCGGAGTCAGGGCGGAAGTTTTATTACACGCTATGGAAGAAAGAGGAGTATATATAGCAAGCGGTTCAGCCTGCTCCTCGAACCACCCCGGACTTTCAGGCACATTAAAGGGAATAGGGCTTAAAGAAGAGTTCTTAAGTTCTACTGTAAGAGTTTCATTTTCCAAGTATAATAACAAAGAAGAGTTGGACTTTTTCTTAGCCAATCTAAAAGAATTGATACCCCAACTTAGAAGATATAAGTAAAATTTAGATTTAAGGACATTTGCAAATGAAATATGAATCATTTTTAATCAAATACGGAGAGATAGGTACCAAGGGAAAGAACAGGTATGTGTTTGAAGATGCTTTAATAAAGCAAATAAAGTGGGCTTTAAGAAATGTTGAGGGAGATTTCAGCGTATCCAAAGAAATAGGAAGAATATATGTAGACTGCCAAGGTAATTACGATGAAGATGAAGTTATAGAAGCTCTAAGCCATGTATTTGGAATAGTGGCTATCTGCCCTATGGTAAGGGTGCATGATAAGGATTTTGAAAACCTTAAAAATGCGGTGGCAGCCTTTGTAGACAAGGTATACAAGGATAAGAATATAACTTTTAAAGTGGATACAAAAAGGGCTGACAAGTCCTACCCCGGCACTTCCGAGACCATTAATGCGGCACTTGGAGAGCATATACTTAATACCTATCCTCAAATGAAGGTGGATGTAAGAAATCCGGAAGTTTATATAAAGGTGGAAATAAGAAACCATGTAAATATATACTCAAGCAGTATAAAAGGTCTTGGAGGTATGCCGGTAGGTACTAACGGCAGAGCCATGCTTTTACTATCCGGAGGAATAGACTCTCCCGTAGCCGGATATATGATTGCAAAACGAGGCGTAAGACTGGAGGCGGTATACTTCCATGCTCCTCCCTACACATCGGAAAGAGCCAAGGAAAAGGTTATAAACCTTGCTAAATTAGTATCAAGGTATACCGGAGATATTAACCTGCATATAATCAATTTTACCGATATACAGCTTTATATTTACGATAAATGCCCACATGATGAACTTACCATAATCATGAGAAGATACATGATGAAGATAGCCCAAATCATAGCAAAAGAGCATGATGATAAGGCTTTGATAACCGGAGAAAGCATAGGACAGGTGGCAAGTCAGACTATAGAGTCTTTACTTGTAACCAATGAAGTCTGTAGCCTGCCGGTATTCAGACCGCTTATAGGCTTTGATAAGCAGGATATAGTAGAACTTTCGCAGCAAATAGGCACTTATGAGACTTCAATAGAGCCTTACGAGGACTGCTGTACTATATTTGTGGCAAAACATCCTGTAACCAAGCCCAAATTAGAAGACATAAAAGAATCGGAAAAAGCTCTTGAAGATATAGATAAACTGGTGGAAAAAGCGATAGAGACTAAGGAAAGAGTTTTGTGCAGATTATAAAAATAAGTTGCTGATACAAAGACCGGATAAACTGATGTATCATTATTTTGTTAGCTGAAGTATTGATTTTTTAATATACTGACACGATTGTGAGTGTGGGAAGTTTGAGTCTATTAATAAAGTAGTAATAAGGCTTATGTGCCGCTATTTACTGATATTGCATATATAAGGAGGGAATATGGAACTGTTTTTAACATCATATTTGGCAGGAACTAAAAAAATTGCAGAAGATTTTTTATCGGACTTAAAAGTAAAAGAAATAGTGTTCATACCTACTGCTTCCAATGTCGAAAGTTACACAAAATATGTTGATGAGGCAATAGATACATTCAGAGATCTGGGATACAGCCTAAATATCCTGGACATATCAAAAAGAGAATACGCTGAAATAATAGATATACTTGATGTATGCGAGTGTCTTTATATATCAGGCGGCAATACCTTCTACCTCTTACAGGAACTTAAAAAGAAGGAACTGTGTAAGATTATCAGGCAGAGGGTATCAAAGGGAATGTTATATATGGGAGAGTCGGCAGGAGCTATAATAAGTGCGCCTGACATAGAATACAATCATATAATGGATGATAAAACAGTCGCAAAAGAATTAAAAGACTATAGCGGACTTGCTCTTGTAGACTTCTATACACTCCCGCATAATAAAGAATATCCCTTTGTAGAAAGCACGGAAGAGATACTGAAAGTATACAAAGATAAGCTAAAACTTCTACCGATAAACAACGAGGAAGCCATAATAGTAAAAGACGGAAAGGTTGAGGTAAAAAAAGAGCCAAGTTAAAACTATGCCTCATCTTTCTGACTGTAAAAGGGCTGCTGCATTTTAAGATTTGTTACAAGCTATATAATCTCATTTGGTTAAAATGCCATTATAGCTTGTATACAATTCTTATTTTGCAACAGCCCTTTTACTATATAAAGCACAAGGTACTTTTATACATATACCTTAATCCTTACCCACCAAATTCACATACTCCGGTCTTATCTTAAGATGGTGAAGAAACTTATCCAAAATATCCTTGGACTTAATCTTAAGACTTGAAGTATTGATACAAGGGTGGCAACCTATATACTCATCTTTTAACAAATCTTTATCTATAAGTAAAGTAACCTCATCATCTTTATCATTCATAAGTCCAAGTACCGATACGGAGCCGGGAGTGATGTCAAGCAGTCTTTCCATGTCCTCAGGTCCGGCAAATGAAAGTCTTGCAGAATTGATCTGACTCGAAAGCTCTTTAGTCTTAAAAGGTTTGTCTGCCGGCATCAGCAAAAGATAAAATACTGTTTTTTGTCTGTTACATAGAAATAAATTCTTGCACATGGTAATTCCCAAAGCCTTATCGATCTCTTCACAAGCCTCCATAGTCTCGGCAGCTTCATGGTCTACACGAAAATACTCTATCTTTAACTTATCAAGCAAATCGTAACATCTTATTTCCTTATCAAGCCTGTTAGCGGTATCGGCAGGTCTTCCCTTAAAAACTTCCATAACATGTCTCCTTTTAATATTTATTTTAAGTGATTTTATTTTAACAATATCTGATGATAATATATAACAAATACAAAAAAATAGGGTTAATTTAATAAAAAATTAATAAAAAACTAACTTAATAAAACTGATATTATTAAAAATGGTTACGGTAAGTAACGCTATATTCAGTAAAGCTGTTATTATAAGTATTCAGCTTAAACAATACTATGCTTACAGTTCAGTCAGGTCATTCATCTTCGTCAAAAAAACTAAAAATATTTAATTTTTATCTATAAATTAGACGAAGATGAATTCCGACAGCAGCCTGATAGATATACATGTATCATACTATGAAAATTAATAACTGACAGTCGGTGGAATACCTTGAAACTGTCTTTTTGATATGTTATCATGAGCTTGTAAAAAATATAAAGATTAGAAAGTTAAATACTGGTTTTTATATTAAAAAACTTAGGCTGTGATGACATTTATTGTCATGCGGCTTTTTTTGTATCACAGTAGCAGCCGGTGCTTTGCAGTAAATGCATTGGAGAACAAGTAGGGAGTGCAAATCTTTCTTACTTGATTACTAAAAATTCAGATACCGAGGAGAAGAGTATATGATTAAAACCGTTGTATTTTCTATGATTACATTTCTTTTGATTAGCTTAACTTCCTGTAGTGTAAATAAAGCGCAAGATAGAATTAATAGTGCGAATAAAGAAAATTATAGTATCGCAGATAAAGAGGAGCATAACAGCATAGATGAAGAAGAAAATAGCAGCACAGATGAGGAAGGATATAATATTAAGTTCATAGATTATGATATGACCTACGAAATAGATATTGCTAATGACGGTATCATGGATCATGTATCTGTAATTGTTGATAAAGATCGTTATGCATATTTGATATTAAATGAAGAAAGGAAGTATGTATGTTACAGTGCAAGCTGGGTAGAAAGTGTACTTATTAGTGATAATGAGGGGAATTATTGCATAGGTATAGCTGAGAATGGTGATAACGATATAATGGGTACTATATTTTATGATCTTAAGAAAGACGGCATAGCATATAAAGAAAGTTTAGGCGGACATATAAAGAAGGCGTATAAAAATTTGGGTTTATATGTGGAAGACAGAAGATATATTATAGGTTTTCAAACTACTACAGACCTATACTTAATAAATACCGATTTTAGCTTTAGTAGCGGAGAGAGAAACTGTACTATCAGTACTTCGGGTAATACCTTAGTAAAAAATATGACAGCATATAAGTACAATAAAGAGACAGGTAAATATGAAATGAGTACATATAAGGCAGGGGAAGTTATATATGTGTATGAAACGGATAAGGAAAATATTATTTATTTTAGAACTAAGAATAATGAAAAAGGCTACATATATGTAATAAAACCTGAGGAGGATTATGAATTTTACATAGGAGATGAAAGGCTGGTTGATTACTTTGATAAAGAAGAAATATCATGGGCAGGTTAATGTCGGGAAGTTGGCAACATAAACAATTTTTATTGTGGGAAGTTTAAGAAGCTAATTAATATCTATTAGTGTATTGTTTGCAAAACAAACATATAAAAAGTGCAGATTAAGCATTGTAATTATAATTGGAAAAATTAATAATAAAAGCTTTTAATAGAGTCGGGCAAGTGATTGTAAAATTAAAGTAAAAGGCTAAAAGTATTGAAAATTTACAAATTAAATAGTATCTTTATTATGAACAATTACAAAGTAGTTAAGTTACTAATAACTAATATGAAGATGATATTATGGAGAGACTAAAATGGAGAATAGTACAGTAATAGTCAAATCTTTCGGTAAGATATTGCCGAAAGAAAAAATGAATACAAGATCACCCTATCCACACCAAATATCTGCAATGAAAAATCTTGACCTTATAAATACGAATAAGCAGTATAGTACATTGGTAGTGTTGCCTACAGGAGGAGGGAAGACTTACACAGCCTCAGTATGGTTATTAAAAAATGCTATAAATAAGCAAAAGAAAATATTGTGGATCGCACATAGAAAGACATTGCTCGATCAAGCCGTAGAGTCATTTCAACAGTATGCTTACAAAGATTTTATTCCTAATATTTCTTCCTTTCAATATAGGGTAATATCCGGAGATGCAGAGCATGATAAAACTATAAATATTGAAAAATCTGATGATTTGCTTGTGGTAAGTAAAGACAGCATAGGAAGAAATTTAAAAAATATAGACAGATGGCTGGAGGATGAGGAAGAAGTTTTCCTGATTATAGATGAGGCTCATCATTCAACTGCAAAAACATATAGGAAAGTTATTGACTATATAAAAGAAAAAGTACCTTATGTAAAGCTGATAGGTCTTACAGCGACTCCATTTAGAACTAATGATAATGAAAAGGGACTTTTGTCAAGAATATATAAAGACGGTGTTGAATTAGGAGATGTAGTAAATAATGATATAGGTATCGCATACAATATAAGCTTAAAAGAACTTATAAGTAAAAATATTTTATCAAAGCCAATTTTTGAAAGTTATTATACAGATGAGTCATACGGTAGATCTTTAGGTATAAAGGGATTGGAAAGTATTCAAAATTTGGATATGCTGCCGGAAGATATACAAAAAGAGATGGCACAGAGTGCTGCCAGAAATCAATTAATTGTAAAGACATACAAAGAAAATCAAAAAAACTACGGTCAGACAATTGTATTTGCTGTAAATATCGTACACGCTATTCAATTAATAACTTTATTTAAAAAAGAGGGTATTAATGCAGCTTATATTGTATCAAATATAAAAGATATAGTAACAGGGGTAACTGTAAGCAGTAAAGACAATGAAAAAAATCTCGAAGATTATAGAAGCGGAAAGATAAAAGTTCTTGTCAATGTTAATATATTAACTGAAGGAGTGGACTTACCGCAAACTAAGACTGTGTTTTTAGCAAGACCTACAGTTTCAACTATACTTATGACACAAATGATTGGAAGGGCTTTGCGTGGAACTAAAGCCGGAGGTACGGACTTAGCCTATATAGTTTCATTTATTGATAATTGGAATGAACATATTGCATGGGTCAATCCGGATAGTTTGTTTATTGGAGAAAATGAATTTGTAGACAATGTAGCTGAGAGAGTTCAACATGAGCTTAGGTTAATTGCTATTTCAAAAATCGAAGAGTTTGCAGCTATACTTGATAATTCTGTAGATACCTCAAAGCTTGAACAAATTGATTTTATAAAAAGAGTACCGATAGGAATGTATTCATTTTCCTATATTGATGAAAATGGTATGGAATCTTCGTACCAAATTATGATATATGACAGTACGAAAAAAGCCTATGAAGAGTTTATAAATGCATTACCTGAGGTCTTTAGTGCTTTTTCCTGTGAGGATGAATATCCTTCTCAAAGTATACTTGAAGAAATGGAAGCACAATGCAGGGATACATTTTTTCTGGGTGATATGATACCAAACTATGAGAAAAAAGATGTAATAAGGTTATTAAAATACTATGCTCAATACGAAAGTGCACCAAAATTTTATTTGTTTGATGATATAGATAGAGATAAACTCGACCTTGGTAAAATAGCAAAGTATATTTATGAAGAGGATATGGGAATATCTAAGAAAACAGAGTATATAAACTCTCTTTGGGACGAAGCGCAAGATCCTATATTGAGGAATTTCTTTGGTAAAAAACTATATTTTAAAAGTCAGTTGGAGATGGAAATCATGAAATTAACAGATGAGGATTTGTTTTTAAAAGAGAATAATGTTGAATATGGAGCAAGACCTTTGGAAGATTTAACTTTACATAAATTAGGGAAAGTTAATCCGGATCTGGAGAAAAAAATCAGAGCTGAGGTATTTGAAAAGTCAAAGGATAAAGAAGGTTACTATACTTGTGCTGTATGCACTAAAAAAGCTAAAAATCGTATATATTTTCAAATAGATCATATTGTGCCTATGAATAAAGGGGGAAAAACTAAAATTGAAAATCTGCAAGTTCTTTGTAGAAAATGTAATGGCACAAAATCTGACATTGAGGTTATTTGATATGGAGAGATTGCTTTATTCACCTTATGATTTAGCCTGTATTATATGTGAGCATAAAATGTCGGTTCAGGAAGGGGCTGTATTTCTTAAAACAGTTTGGCAAAAGGATAATACTTTTCTTCAAGACTGTTATCGTGATGATTTGAAAAGATTGTATTTGGATGTAGCCTACTGTTCTGATTACTTGTGTAATAAAGGTGATGTTTGTGAGGAATTTTTTGAATTAAATAAAGAAGCGGATTTTTTTAATAAAGTGATTAAAGAAAATAAGTT
>CAJPUK010000048.1 GCA_905373785.1 uncultured Johnsonella sp.
AGCTCATTCATCTTCGTCAAAACAACCTAAAAAATATTTAACCTTATTTTTACTTCCATGTTTTGAAAATTACATTGACAACTTATATAATACTAATTGATTAAGGCTAACTCCTTCTTTACTTGCTTCAATAGCTAATTTCCGATGCAATGATTTAGGCAATCTGACATTGAATTTTCCACTGTAGCCATCTGTTCTATCCGGTACCGGAATATGTAGACCGTTCTCGAGCTTAACTTCTAAATATCCTTCCATAACTTCATTAAGTCCTTCATACAACTCTTCCAAGGTATCAGCGGTACTTTGGCATCCGTCTAATTCTAATACTCTCCCATAAAAGTAATGACCGCTTTCATCATTTATTTCCTGTACTAACCTTGTGTAAGGCAATTTCATATAATCTTTAACTTCCATGCTTTACTCCCTTGATTCTATGTTTATTTCTTCTAATATAATTAGTACTATATTCGGTACTAAAAGTCAATAGTTTCCTTTATATTTCGGAGCTGAAACTGTATAAATATAAACTCATTTTTATTGTACTCTTATGTGGGTAATGCTCCTAATGGCATTTGACTGTTGAGCACTTCGTATATTAATTTTCATTCAATGCAAACAGCAGCAACAAGTATATCAAGTATTGTATTTAAGAACGGCTTATGTCACGAATTTATATTTAAGCAACAAAAAAAGTAGGGGGCATTTCCCTACTTTTTTTATCACATTAATCTTATTAAAATAAGTTAATAAAGTAAGATTTCAAGTTACATTATAAACATCGCATCTCCGAAACTGAAAAATCTGTATTCTTTATCTACGGCTTTCCTGTAGGCATTAAGCACTTCCTCTCTGCCTGCCAGTGCCGATACCAGCATAATAAGTGTTGATTCAGGCAGGTGGAAGTTTGTAATAAGTGCATCAACCATCTTGAATTTATAGCCGGGATATATGAAAATATCTGTCCATGCACTGAGTGCCTTAAGTTTGGTGTCCAAAGCCGCTGCACTTTCCAAAGCTCTGCAACTGGTCGTTCCCACACAAATAATTCTTGCACCCCTCTCCTTGGCTGCATTGATCTTAGCCGCATTTTCCTCGTCTATCATGTAAAACTCGGAGTGCATATGATGTTTTAATATATCCTTTTCTTTTACCGGTCTGAAAGTTCCAAGACCTACATGAAGGGTAACCTTTGCTATGTCCACTCCCTTAGCCTCTATTTTTTTAAGAAGCTCTTTGGTAAAATGCAGCCCTGCCGTAGGAGCTGCTGCACTGCCCTCATACTTTGCATATACGGTTTGATACCTGTTTTTATCTTCAAGCTTATGTGTGATATAAGGAGGCAGCGGCATTTCTCCGAGTTTATCAAGTATTTCCTCAAATATACCCTCAAACTCAAATTCTATATGCCTGTTACCGGTCTCGTCTATATTGATTATTTCCGCCTTTAAAAGCCCCTCTCCAAAGTCCAGTCTATCTCCTATCCTGCATTTTTTACCCGGTTTTACAAGACATTCCCAAACTCTTTCGCTAAGCCTTTTAAGCAAAAGTATCTCAACCTTAGCCCTTGAATCTTTGCTATCTCTTACACCGTAAAGTCTTGCAGGTATGACCTTGGTATCGTTAAGAACCAGACAGTCTCCTTTTTTCAGATAATCTATAATATCACTAAAATGCTTATGCTCAAGCTCATAGCTTTGCTTTTTCATCACCATCAGCCTTGAAGCACTTCTGTCTGCCAAGGGATCCTGTGCTATAAGTCTTTCGGGAAGCTCGTAATTAAAATCTTTAATATCCATAATCTTACTGCGCCGCACTCTCAGCCGGTGCCGCACTCTCCTCACTGCTTGGAGCTTCTGTAGTTGTTTCAGCCTCTGTACTTTCGGCAGTCGTTTCCTTGCTTGCCTCTGTAGTAGGTGTTCCTATATGTACTTCGTCATCCTCAAGGTCAACATCCTTAGTACTTTCCTCTTCAGCATTTCCGCCTAAGCTTATATCATACTTTGATACATCCGCACCCTCAAGCCATATTTGATACAAAGATGCAAGCTGTGCATCCGAAATAAGTACCTCAGCAAGTCTTTTTCTCATTGCAGAGTCAAGCAGCTTTACATCCTCGGAATGTGCAACCTTGTCTACAAAAAGTTTCTGTTGCTCATCCACCTTATCAGGCTCTACCATATATAGCTTCCCGTCTTCGCCGGTCTTTATATATGCCCATGTCAGCATAGGAGCAGGTGTTATAATGCCGTGGAACTTCACATCCGCACTTATAAATACCACATACTCTCCGGCATTGAGTCCGTTACCTATGTAGCAGGCTACATTTTCATATGCCTCATATACCTTTTTTTCTTCATTAAGCTTTGCCTGCAAATCAGACTGACCCTCGTTGCCACTTTTTCCGAACACCTTGTATAAGGCTCCTGAATCGGCTTCTATCTTCGCCTTTTGATACTCTGCCACAAGCTGCATAACCTCAGGGTTGCTGTCCTTTTGTAAACCGTAATTACTGAAATCATAGGTGTATACGGTATTATTGGAGCTTGACTCCGCTACAACACTTTTCTGTGAAACGGCAGATGAGACAGCCTGTTTTTTTGACTGTACCCTGTCCACCACCAATATTACTATAATCAATACCAGCACTACCATAGGAATAGCAAGCAGTTTTAATGCCTTAAACACCTTAAATTCATCTATACCGGCTATTTTTCTGTTTTTTTCGTATCTCATAACAACATCCTCTTTGACATAAATATTATATACTATAGCCTATATGTGGAGCTAAATCAATACCTCATCAGTAATCAAATCAGCTTTAACAGTAACTTCTTTACGGTTGCGTCAAACAGATCAACTTCTTTTTTTATCCTCATATCTTTGTCTTTTTGAATATCTTCTTGTCTGCCTGAATACCGAATCCATAATAAAGATAGCCATAGCAATGGCTCCGGCTATCTGCAATGTCTGTGTAAAATACATATTTCCCAGGTTGCTGTTATCATTTATAAAGTAATATACACTTCTGTATATCGGTCCTCCCGGAACCAGAGGAAGTATACCGGGCACAAGGAACATGGTTACCGGAGCTTTGAGTGTTCTTGCAAGTATATGACTCATGGCTGCCACAACCAATCCGGTTATAAATGCCTGTAATACAATATCTACTTTTATATACAAAAGATAACTATATATGATCCAGGACAGTACACCTACCAAAGTAGCATATTTTAACAAATTTTTAGGCATATCAAATATAATAGAAAAGGCTATAATCGATGAAAACGCCGCATATGCTTTTATAAATAACATAACTATGCTCATTTTAAAATACCTCCCATAAGTGCCATCGCCGCACCCGTTCCGGTAGCTACTGCCAAAGAAATAATTATAGCTTCCAACATCCTGCTTCCTCCCGATGCATAATCTCCGTTAAGAGTATCCTTAATCGCAGTAGTACATTTTACTCCGGGAACCAGGCACATGAGCGGTGATATGATTACCAAGTCTACAGATACATTCTTAAACAAATACTTGGCTCCAAGCACTGCTGCAACAACCAGCATAAATGAAGTTGCGGCATTTACACAGATATCATTAAATCCCAATTTTTTAGTTGTGTATTTTACCAAAGAAAGTACCGTAGCCGCTATTGCCGTAAGTATAAACTCATTAACATTACCGTCAAACATAATAAGAAAGCTTGTAGACACAAATACATAGCATATGTACTCGAAATACTCCGGATACACAGGCTTTTTGGTAAGTCTGAGCATTCTTTCATAGGCTTCATCCACGTCTATCTGCCCAAGGCAAAGTTTCCTTGAGATATGATTGACTGCATATATTGTATTTAGGTTTATAGTAGTTGAGTCTATTCTCTTGACCAGACTTAAAGCATCCTTTTCCTTACCTTTTTCATTTTCCACAACAACTGTAAGGTAAATGGCAGTGGGAAGAGCAACTACCTCATGAGACCAGGTAGTCTCTCTGTCAAGTATCCTGCTCATGGTGTCTTCCACCCTGTATATATCCGCCCCTGCCCTTAACATCAATTCTCCCGCAAACATAGCGGTATCGGCTAATTTTCTCGTTCTTTCCATATCACTCCCTGTCAAATAAAATCTTCTTAACCTCCAAAAGCCTATCTCTTAACCTTGCCGCTTCTTCAAAATTAAGCTCCGTAGCAGCCTTCTTCATAGCCTTATCAAGGTCTTTTGCAAGTTTTTCAAGTTCCTTATCTTCCATAGACTCCGGATCTTTTTCAAGCTTTTTGCTTTCCTCACTTGCCGCCTTCGATATGGCTATCAAGTCTCTGACCGCCTTTTTTATAGTTGTCGGAGTAATATTATGCTCCTTATTGTAGGCTTCCTGTATCTGCCTCCTTCTGTAGGTCTCATCTATGGCAGCCTTCATGGAATCGGTAATTCTGTCTGCATACATGATTACCCGTCCTTCGGAGTTTCTTGCCGCCCTTCCTATAGTCTGTATCAGTGAAGTGGTACTTCTTAAAAAGCCTTCCTTGTCCGCATCCAATATAGCAACCAGAGTAATTTCCGGAATGTCAAGTCCCTCTCTTAAAAGGTTAATACCTACCAGCACATCAAAAACATCCAGTCTCATATCCCTTATAATTTCAGCTCTTTCCAGTGTATCTATATCGGAATGTAAATACCTTACCTTAATACCCACATCCTTCATATAGTCGGTTAAATCTTCCGCCATCTTCTTGGTTAGTGTGGTTATAAGTACCTTATGTTTATTTTCAACTTCCTTAAATACTTCCGAAACAAGATCATCTATCTGACCCTCCACCTTTCTTACACTTATGGTAGGGTCTAACAGTCCTGTAGGTCTTATGATCTGCTCCGCACGCAAAAGTTCATGCTCATCCTCATATACCGAAGGTGTAGCCGAAACAAAAAGAAGCTGATTGATTTTTGACTCAAACTCGGAAAATTCCAAGGGTCTGTTATCAAGTGCGGAAGGCAGCCTGAAACCGTACTGGACAAGGTTCATCTTCCTTGCCCTGTCTCCCGCATACATGCCCCTTATCTGAGGTACACTTATATGAGACTCATCTATGATCATCAAAAAGTCATCCGGAAAATAGTCTATCAGCGTATAGGGAGGGTCTCCTGCCTTAGCACCTATCAGATGCCTTGAATAGTTCTCTATACCTGAACATACTCCGGTTTCCCTCATCATCTCTACATCGAAGTGGGTTCTTTCGTAAATTCTTTGAGCCTCTATAAGCTTATCTTCGGACTTGAAAAACTCAACCTGCTCATCACATTCTTTAAGTATCTCCTGTGTCGCTTTTAACATCTTATCCGGAGGTACTATATAATGTGAAGCAGGGTATATGGCTATGTGACTAAGCTCCGCTATCACATCACCGCTAAGCACATCCATTTCACTTATTTTATCTATCTCATCACCGAAAAATTCTATCCTGTATGCCTTATTACTTACATACGCAGGAAAGACTTCCACTATGTCTCCCCTTACTCTGAAGGTTCCACGATGGAAGTCAAAATCATTTCTGTTGTATTGTATATCAACTAATTTTCTTATAACCTCGTCTCTGTCTTTGATCATACCCTGTCTTAGGGATATGACCATCTCTGCATAGTCTATAGGGCTTCCCAGTCCGTATATACAGGATACCGAAGCTATAATTATAACATCCCTTCTCTCAGACAAAACCGCTGTTGCGGAATGTCTGAGCTTATCTATCTCATCATTGATAGCCGAATCTTTTTCTATATAGGTATCCGTACTCGGTACATAGGCTTCCGGTTGATAGTAGTCATAGTATGACACAAAGTACTCAACCGCATTTTCCGGAAAGAATTCTTTAAATTCTCCATAAAGCTGGGCTGCCAAAGTCTTGTTGTGAGCTATGATAAGTGTGGGTTTTTGCAGTTTCTGTATTATATTTGCCATAGTAAATGTTTTTCCCGAGCCGGTAGCTCCAAGCAGGGTTTCAAATTGATTGCCCTCTCTAAACCCATTTACCAACGCTTCTATAGCCTGAGGCTGATCTCCTGTAGGCGCAAACTCTGAGCTAAGTTTAAATTCCATTTATATGATCCGCTACTAAAAATATATCTAACACTTATGCGTTCCGACAGGTAGTCATCTATATGACTGTTCCCGACCTTTGTCTTCATAAGATTTATCAGTGAATTGTGAACTACCCATAGTCTAAAGCCTATGGGCTTCCTGCTTCGCTGACCTCGCAACCTACTATCTCCACAGGCGTTAATTCGGGCAGTCCCTGCCCTATTGTTTTTTCTTATACTACCTTAACCCACCGTCTAAAGCCGGTGGGTTAAGGTAGCATTATTTCAATACTTCTACTATATTACCCAATTATTCATATCATAGGTCACAGATGACTTTTAATGAGTTAATCAAAAGTTCTTGGACTTTTACCACAATTATTCATGCCATAGTACACGAATCTTTTAATCTGTCCAACATAGGATATGAAATTTTTCAGTCTGTAATCATCCGGTGTATAGTATAGTTGTTATCTAGTATATTGAATAATTATTAACTGTTACAAACTTCATTTCATTAAGAGTTAAGGAAGTTGCTTTTCTCGACATAATGGGCAGCTCTCTTTTTAGAATGATCCTATTATACTACAGAATAATTGTTTGTGCCGATTATTTAATTAATATCATGCCAGCCTTATTACTGCTTTGTTAATAGTTCGTAACAAGCATATAATAAAAAGATTTAAGATTTACTCTACTCTTTCTGATATTAATTAAATATCAATAATACATTACACCGATATATTTAACGAAGATAAATAACCTACCTGATTAGTAGCCTCCTCCTTTTTATTTTTTTAAGACAACTATACAGCCTTTTTCTCAAGTCTGTTCTTATTGTAATTAATAAGACAGCCGGCTCTTATAATATCTTTCTCAACATCAGTCATCTCTGATATTGTCAGTTTTATATCATAACACATATTCTTCTCTATATCTACCACATAGGCTTTAATTTCTTTCATATCCGTATTGAGAGCTTGTTTTATATTCGGTATATAAATATAGTCACCTACCTTAAAGTCCGCATCCTCTTTTAATAAGAATGGAAGCATACCCCAGTTTATAAGGTTTGAACGATATCTTTTTGTAGCGTATTCCTTTGCTATATTTGCAAGTCCTCCAAGAACTCTTTGACAACTTGCCGCCTGTTCTCTGGCTGAGCCGTCTCCCGGCTTTTTAGCATATATCATGCTGCCTATTTCCGTTTCTGCAGGATTTATGTCAGTAATCGCTTCTTTTAGTTTATCATATACCCTTGTAAGTTCCTCATTTTCCAAAACTGAGTTTTTATTTTCCACCCTTGCTTTTTCAAGCTTGTCTACCGCCTTACTGTTAGGCACATAATCCGGATCTCTTCTTGATAAGGTGTACTCTGCCAGTCCCAAAGGATTTGACCTGTAGGAAGAGGTCTCGCCTGAAGGTATAAGCTCATCTGTAGTGGTTACCTCATCTAAGATCTTTGAGCAAACCTTAAGAAGTATGTTGTCGGTAAGAGCCGACATCTTAGGCCAGTCCTTAATATTAGGTCCGTATATAAGCTCTTTGTTCTCATCCGCCTTTTTATAGCCCTGATACACTCTTTTTTCGTATATACCTCCATCAAAATGATACTCAGGTACCTTATAATCATCAGCTATCTCCGTAGCCGGAGTAAGTATACCTCCTCTTGCAGCCGTAGCCGCTACGGATCTTGCATCCATTAAGGCTACCGCAGACATCTGCCCCGCTCCGGGCTTTGAACCGTCTCTGTTCGGGAAGTTTCTTGTGGTATGTCTTACACTAAGTCCTCTGTGTGCAGGTGTGTCTCCGGCTCCGAAGCAAGGTCCGCAAAATGCAGTCTTCACGACCACTCCGGCAGACATAAGCTCCGATATCGCTCCCTGTCTGTCAGCCTCTATGTATACCGGCTGTGATGATGGGTATACCGACATATTGAACTCGTCATAGCCGCAGCTTTTACCTTTAAGTATATGTGCAGCTTCCATAACATTGTTGTAATTACCGCCGGCACAACCTGCTATAATTCCCTGTGAGACCCTTAATTTACCGTTTTCTATTCTGCCTCTAAGATTAAGCTCCTCACCTGCCTTACCACCTATACGCACAGCCTCTTTATCGACACTTGCAAGTATGTCTTCAAGATTGGCATTGACCTCGTCTATCTCATATACATTGCTCGGATGGAAGGGAAGTGCTATCATAGGCTTTATTTTACTTAGGTCTACATATACCAGACCATCATAATATGCAACCTCTCCCGGTGAAAGTTTCTTATAATCTTCCTCTCTGTTATGTACCTTTAAAAATGCTTTTGTATCTTCATCCGTTGCCCAAATAGAGCTTAGGCAGGTTGTTTCCGTAGTCATTACATCTACACCGTTTCTGTAGTCCGTATCCATAGAGGAAATGCCCGGTCCTATAAACTCCATGATCTTATTTTTTACATAGCCTGACTTAAATACCGCCTTTATTATAGCAAGAGCTATATCCTGAGGTCCTACACCCTTCACAGGGCTGCCGTCAAGATAGATTCCCACTACTTCAGGATAATTTACATCATAGGTATCAAGTAAAAGCTGCTTTACAAGCTCTCCGCCGCCTTCACCTATTGCCATAGTTCCAAGTGCACCGTACCTTGTATGGCTGTCCGATCCCAGTATCATCTTACCGCAGCCTGCCATAGCCTCTCTTATGTACTGGTGTATTACCGCAATGTGCGGAGGAACATATATACCGCCGTATTTTTTTGCAGCGGAAAGTCCGAATAAATGGTCATCTTCGTTAATGGTTCCGCCTACTGCACAAAGTGAATTGTGACAGTTGGTAAGTACATAAGGCAGAGGAAACTTTTCCATGCCTGAAGCCTTTGCAGTCTGTATGATTGCCACATAGGTTATGTCATGTGATGCCATAGAGTCAAACCTGAGCTTTAATTTTTTATCATCATTTGAGGTATTGTGAGCACTTAATATCTCATAGCTTATAGTTTGCCTTACAGCACTTTCTTTATCAACTGTTAAATTTCTTTTTGCCTTTACCTTGTCAAAATCTTTTTCTTCTATTATTTCCTTGGAGTTTAATATATAAACTCCGCCTTCATATAGTTTTACCATAGCCTTCCCCTTAACTTATTCTTGTTTTAAACTGCATTATATAATAATATATCTATATAGGCAAATACTATAAATATTATAGAAGTTATTGATTTTTTCTATATATGCAAATTTGATATTTTGTTTGTAGAATCTGAGAGGGTAAGTATGGATATCAGTTTTGAAAAAGGGATAAGTAAAGATAATGCCTTACTTTTATGTGAATGGTCAAATAAAATGGGAAGAGAATTTCAGGAACAATGGATGGGACCAAAAGTTCCTTATCCCTTAACTTATCAAAAGATAAAAGAGTTAGAAAATACATTTTCAATATTTACTCAAGGACAATTTATCGGAATGATACAAAAAGTACGAATTGATAAAGATAACGTACACATAGGTAGATTCGTACTTGACCCTGAAAAAACAGGATCGGGGCTTGGAACGGCAGCACTTAGAAAATTTATGGATTTTATTTTTGAGGATACAGCTATTAAAAGTATTTCTTTATCGGTTTTTGACTTCAATCAAAATGCGAAGAGGGTTTATGAAAAACTGGGATTTGAAATTGCCGAGGTAATTGAGACTCCAAAACTGAAATATACTATGAAAAAAATCAGGTAAGGTAAGGAGCACTCCCTATTTCAATCATACTCGCAGTACTGTTAATAAAGTTTCGACTTTATTTTGCAGACTGAGAACTTTCATACAGTTCCCGGCGTAGAGTTTCTTAAATCATCAAACTGATTCTACTGATTTTTGTATGTACTTCGTTGGTTTCAGTCAGCGTAACCCGCTACTCCTTCTTTAACCACCTCGTACCTAACAAAAATCAGTAACGAATCAGTTCAATGATTTTTCTAACCCTACACCGGTCTGTAAAATTTGTAACTCACTTTATTAACAGTACTAACCGCTACAAAGATTGAAATAGGGAGTGTTTCTTTAATCATCATTATGTAGTTTTTTCCGGAGGTAGATATGTCTGATAAGGAATTACTTTATATCATAAGCATTGCCAAAGAGGGCAGTGTCTCAAAGGCTGCGAAAAAACTGTATATCGCACAGCCTTCGCTCAGTCAGACTCTAAAACGCATAGAAAAAGAGCTTAACACCAAACTTTTTATAAGAGGTTCAAAAGGGCTTAAACTCAGTACAAGCGGTGAATATTATTATAAATATGCCAAGCAAATTCTGAAACTATATGAGGAAATGAAGCTTGAAATAGCTGATATTGAAAAATTACAATCAGGAAGTATAAATCTTGGAACCACCAATCATTTGAGCTTGGTACTCCTTCCAAAAATTATAAGTGAGTTTTCTAAGATTTATCCGAATATTGATATCAATATAACCGAAAATTCTTCCAATCAACTTTTTACCGATTTGGAGCAGGGTAATATTTCTTTTGCCATTATGCATCTGCTAAGCGAAGATAGAGATGATAAAAGATTTTGTTATGAAATACTTTCCAAAGAGGATTTTCTTATACTTGTGTCGGATAAGAACCCTGTGTGTAAAAAGGCTTTTATCGAAGAGGGCAGCGAAAGACTTTGCCTTGATATTAAAGATATAAAGAACGAGAAGTTTATTATGCTTTTTAGCAATCAAAGAATAAGGCAGATGGTTGACTTGATTCTTAAAAAGGCTAATATGCTTGATGTTCATTCTTATATTACTATTCAAAACTTCATCAGTACCAAGGAGCTGGTAAGGAATAATCTAGGGGTAACGATACTGCCGGAAAGTTATGCCAAGTCAAATTCCGATGAGGGTATAGTTTATTTTCATATACCCAGAAAGTATCAGGCGTTTTGGAGGCTTTGTATTGCTTATGACAGGGATGGTTTTATGTCGAAGGCGGATAGGGCATTTTTTGATTTACTTATGTAGTAAAATGCACTGCCTTTAGTGTCAATCGTTTTGAATATCTAAAAAGTCCCTTGTTATGCAATCATACTCGCAGAGCTTTTTTAAGCTTCGACCAATTCACACAGACTGCGAAACTTTATTAACAGTACTGCGAGTATGATTGAAATAGGGAGTGTTTCTGACTATTTAGCTACAAAATGAGTATGTTTGAAATACAAGGTTCATTTTACCACAGCAAACTATAAACGGTCATAATGTTTTCCGCCCCAGTACATAGTCTTTGCAAGCTCAGCCTTATCGGATAAGGTAACTCCTTCCATGATCCATTTGTAAAACTCCTCAAAGCCTGTTCGGTCAACTATATATCCTACATGCTCTTTTCCTTCGGGAGCCTCCGAATCAATGTATTTTTCCACATAGGCGTAGGCATTTTTTACCACCTTTAATATGGTATCTTCATCAACCCATTTGATAAAGTCTTCAGCCATTCTCGGATTTTTCTTTCCGGTTCTTCCAAGCAATACAAGGCGGTAGTATTTTTCTTTACTTCTTGTCCATGCTCTTGTAGGGCAAACTGTAACACAGACACCGCAACCTATACATTTTTCAGTATCTCTTACTATTTTTCCGTTAACTACTTTCAAAGCATTTACACTCTTTTTCTTACAGCCCTTTACACAGGCTTCACAGGTAACACAACGGTCAGGATCGTACTGCGGTTCCGTCATTCCGATAATACCGAAGTCATTCATTCTTACCTTTGCACAGTCATTGGAGCAGCCTGTAAATGCTATCTTAAAATGCAAGTTATTGGGGAAAACCATCTTTTCCATTTTTCTTGCAAATTCTGTAGTATCGTAATTTCCGTAAGGACAAAGTCTCTTTCCGGGGCAGGCTACCACATTTCTTGTTCCGGCAGCCGCATAACCGGTATCTCTTTTTTCCTGATTGGTCTTAACATTGTCGATAACAAGCTGAATTTCTTTATTGACCGCATCCATGTATTCAAGCTTTATGCCCGGAATCTCAGCACCCTGACGATTTGTAAGGAAGATGCTTCCATTTCCGTATTTTTCTGCAATCTCACTGATTCTTTTCATACTTTCAGCATCTATATAACCACCCGGCATTCTGACACGAGATGCAGTCTCACCACGATGCTTAGACACACGAAAGGCATTTCTTTTTAATTTTCCGACATTAATATCTCTAGCCATTTTCACACCTCCTAGTCGATCAAACTCTTGCTGTCAACATAATTAAACACCGGACCGTCCAAACAAATGTAGGTGTCATTTACCTTGCAATGCCCACATTTACCGATACCGCAGCACATCTTTCTTTCATAAGAAACCCAAATATTTTCCTCCCTAAATCCACGCTTTAAAAGCTCAATTACAGAAAACTTCATCATTGGAGGAGGACCTACTACAACTGCCTGTGTTGTTTCCACATTATTTAGTTTTACTTCCGGTATGAACTTGGTTACCAGACCTACATTGCCGCTGTAGCCTTTAGCCTCTTTATCCATGGTAAGTATAAGATCCATCGACTTTTCCCAGCGTGCAATATCCTCTCTGAATAACATATCCGAAGGGCTCTTAAAGCCTAAAATAATATGCTTATCCTTTGCATCTTTACTTTCACTCAGTACGTCAATTACACCACGCACCGGAGAAACGCCTGTACCTCCGGCTACCACAAGACATTCGCCGTCAGTGTATTTATTTACATCAAAACCGTTACCGTAAGGTCCACGAAGAAACAATGTATCTCCTGCGTAATTTTCAAATACCTCATCGGTAACTCTTCCTACTCTACGAATTGTAAGATCAATGCTTTTGGGACTGATGCCGCTGACTGAAATAGGTGCTTCTCCGAACTTTGGGATAGATACTTCAAAAAACTGCCCCGGCTTTACTTCTCCCTCAAATTCCATACGGAAGGTATATTCTTTTTCTGTGTGAGGAATAACTTCCAAAATTTTGGAAGAAAAGGGTACATAAGGATTATTTCTCATTAGCGACCTCCTTTTTGACCTCGGCTGTAACTTTATTTATTATATTGGAAAATGAAATATACTCCGGACAGACAGTATCGCATCTTCCGCAACCTACGCACATATTGTAGCCGAAACGCTTTTTGAAATCATAGATCTTATGCATAGTCTTAAAACGCATACGATCTCCGTTTTTCTTTCTGTATTCTCCACCGCCGGCAACATTGGTATAGCCGTCTACCATACAGGAAGCGCCGACCCTTCTTCTTTCACCTACCTTGCCGTTATCCGTATAGAAAACATCCTGCATTGTATAGCAGGTACAGGTAGGACATACATAATTACATCTGCCGCAGCCTATACAACGAATAGTATATTCATTCCACATATCCGACTGAAAAAGGCTCAAAGGCACACTTTCCGGCAAATCAACTCTTGTTTCATTCTCCGTAACGAATCTAGGTATAACTTCCTGCTCTTTAATAGCATTATTTGCAAAAATTTCTTCCAAACTTTCTTCTTTTAGTTGACAATAAAAACGGTTGTCGATTAAGTCAACTGAAAAAAGATAATCCAAATCATCTGCACGGTTAGTACCCATATCTACACAAAAACAGTCTTCATAGGAATGAGCACAGCCTATTAAAGCGAATTTCACATTATCTCTGATACGAGCATAGAAATAGTCTTCATCTCTTCCGTTACGAAGATAGATCTGGTCAAGTCTTTTTAAAGCATTTAAGTCACAGCTTCTTAGAAATACTATTACCTCACTGATATCTTGATCCGCTTCCTTTACTTCATTTTCTGTAAAAAAGAACAGTGTTTGTGACAGAGGTGTTAAAATTTCCTTGAAAGAATAATCGGACTTCTTTTCAAGTTCAATCTCTGCCGCCTCCTTTATAAAATCATAGCGTACTACATCCGTATCTGTAAATCTGCCTTCTCCTGCTTTTAGCACAGGTGCGTAGATACGATACTTTTTACCCAGATTGCGTACTACCTCGTCAAATCCTTTCGGTAAAAATACAAAACCCTTTTTCCCCATACTTTATTCCTAACCTTTCAATAGAAAACTGAATTGTCTAAAGTTTATTGCATTTGTTAAATAAATATCACTCTTATGGTATAT
>CAJPUK010000049.1 GCA_905373785.1 uncultured Johnsonella sp.
GTTGCTGCAAGTTGAAGGTGAATTTACAAGCTCAAGCTTTGTAAAATCCAAGGTAGGAGTTGACAATGTATGCGAAAGGTCGGCAGCCTCGGTGTATAAAGATATTATCATAAGAAAAGAAAGTTACGGAGGCATAACTTTTGCGGCAAGTTGTGATTTGAGTATGGAATATAAAATATAACTTAAAGTATTGATGATATAGTTCAGAGGTTTCTTAATCCGTGTAATATGGGATATAAAGTTTTTGCCGAAGATAAATGACCTACCCAAACTGTAACTTTGTGAATAATTGTGTATGTAAAAATCAATATTATTTGTAGCATAAGCATACCTTTTATTTACGTTTGCACTACAATTTAAGAGCGGAGGAATAGAGCTTTATATGATTTTAATAATAGCTGAGGATAAAGAAAAAATTGAAATCGCTAAAAAAGAAGTAAAAAAACTTCATAAGACAGATGATAAGGAGATAAAAACCCTGCTTGAAATCTCAAGAATACTTGTACCCATGTCAAAAGAGGAGAGAGCTTATTTGTATGATTACGGAAAAAAAGCAAAGGAGCTTGCACAAGAAGCTGATATGGTATATCTTTACAGGGAGAAGTTAATTAGATTAAAGTAAGCAGAGTAATAACTTTTAAAGCAGTTAGAGGTAAATATGTTAAAATTAATTAAGTATTTGAAAAAATATAAGTTGGAGACATGGCTCTCGCCTTTATTTAAACTTATTGAAGCAAGTTTTGAATTATTAGTTCCCATAGTTGTCGCAAGTATAATAGATGTGGGGATAGTAAGGGCTGATACCGCATTTATATTAAGCAGAGGATTAATACTTTGCGGACTTTCCATAGCCGGTCTTATATTTTCTATTATAGGGCAGTACTTTGCAGCCAAGGCATCGGTGGGTTTCGGTACGGAATTAAGAAATGCCATATTTAAGCACCTTAATACACTTTCAATTAAGGATTTGCAACAGGTGGGAAACGACACCTTGATCAACAGGGTAATAGCGGATACCACTCAGGTGCAGACCGGAGTTAACCTGTTCTTCAGACTTGTATTAAGGTCGCCTTTCATAGTGCTTGGAGCTTTGATAATGGCTTTTTTTATAAATGCAAAGCAGGCTCTTATCTTTGTGGGAGTTATTATAGTACTTTCTATAATCATATACTTTGTAATGAAGGGAATACTTAAGCGAAATGCTGTTGTAAAGCAAAATCTCGACCTTGTTTTATCAAGAACGGATGAAAACTTAAGCGGAGCAAGGGTGCTTAGAGCATTTTTAAGAACGGAAGAAGAAAAAAAGGAGTTCAGGGTATTTACCGACAGACTTTTTGACTCGCAATTAAGTGTAGGAGCCTTGGATGCCATACTTAATCCTATTACCCTGCTTATAGTTAACCTGGCTATAATACTTATACTTTATAAAGGCGCTTTTAATGTATATACGGGAATACTTAGCGCCGGACAGGTCGTTGCCTTGGTTAATTATATGTCTCAAATATTAATAGAGCTTATAAAGCTGGTACAACTTGTAATCTTACTATCAAAAGCAAGTACCTGTGCAGACCGAATAGATGAAATATTTGCAACAAAGACCTCTATAGAGTATGGTAGTTTAGAGCTTAGAGATATTAAAAAAGGGGATACTTTGCTTGAATTTGACAATGTAAGCTTTGCTTATCCCGATAAAAAATCAACTCTGGAAAATATAAGCTTTTCTATGAAAAAGGGCGAGAATATAGGAATCATAGGAGTTACAGGTTCGGGAAAAAGCACCCTTGCAAGACTTATAGTAAGATTTTACGATGTCGATTCGGGAAGTATAAGACTGTGCTCTGAGGACATAAAAAGTTACAGTAAGGAAGCATTACTGAATTTTGTAGGTATGGCTGAGCAGCAGATACATTTATTTAAGGGTAGCATAAAAGAAAATATAACTTGGGGCAAGGAGGCAAATGAGGCTGATTTGGAAAGTTGCATAGAAGCGGCACAGGCTAAGGATATTATAAGAGCAAAGCAAAAAGGCTATGATACCCTTCTTGAAGAGGGCGGAAAGAATCTCTCAGGTGGTCAAAGACAGAGGCTTTCTATTGCAAGAGCCCTTTATCATAAGCCCAAATTACTTATACTTGATGATGTAAGCTCAGCTCTTGACTATATTACCGAGCTTAGGTTAAGAAAGTCGCTTGAAAAAATAGAAGATATGAATTTTATAATAATCTCTCAAAGAGTGAGCAGTATTATGCATATGGATAAAATTATAGTAATTGATGAGGGCAGTATAGAAGCCATCGGTACTCATAAGGAGCTTATTAAAAAGTCTCAACTATATAAGGAGATATGTTCAACCCAGCTTGCAGCGGAGGAATTGGTATGAAACAAACCGTCAAAAGACTTATAAAAGACTTACTTGAATTTAAGTGGCATATAATATTTATATTGGTATGTGCCATACTTATAGTGCTCAGCAATCTTTTTATTCCTTTATACATAGGAAGGGCTATAGACTGCATTAAATTAAAGGAATCTGTTGACTTTACAAATCTTTATAAAAATCTTATTTATATATTTATTTCCATAGTCATATACGGCATATCACAATTTGCCCTAAACAGACTGAACCAAGTTATAAACTGTGAAGTGGCAAGAAATCTTAGAAATAAAATGTTTGATAAACTTCAAAGACTGGACTTTACTTATATAGACGCTAACCCCAAGGGAACGATCCTCTCACATATAATAAATGATGTGGACATACTGACAGAGGGGTTATATATGATGTTTTTACAGTTTATTACCGGAAGTCTGACCATAATACTTACAATAGCTTTTATGTTTTATATAAATCCTGTTATAACCTTAATTGTAATCTTCCTCACCCCCTTATCAATGCTTGTTGCAAGATTTGTATCAAAAAAAAGTTTTTCCGCTTTTATAACTCAGGCAAATAAGAGGGATAAGATATTAAGTATGACAAGAGAAAACATTTACGGTATGTCAAGCATCTATCTTTTTAATAAGGAAAATTACAAGTATGAGCAATTTATAAGCGCCGATGAAGAGCTTAGAAAAAGCAGTTTGGATGCAATATTTTTCTCCTCTGTACCCAATCCTTCTACCAGAGCGATCAATGCTTTTATATACGCACTTATCAGTATAGTAGGGGCTTTTTTGGTAATATCCGGTAATATAAGCATAGGTAATCTGACAAGTTTTCTAACCTATGCACAGCAGTACAGTAAGCCCTTTAATGAAATAAGCGGAGTAATTACGGAGCTGCAAAACGCCCTTGTGTGTGCTAAGAGGGTGTATGAATTTTTAGATGAGAAAGAGTTTGAAAAAGATAATGAAGACAGCAAAGCAGTAGATGACATAAGCGGTGACCTAAAACTTGAGGCTGTGGCTTTTTCTTATGATAAAAACAAAGATTTTATAAAAGATATGAATCTTTCTATAAAGTCCGGTATGAAGGTGGCATTGGTGGGACCTACGGGCTGCGGAAAATCAACCTTGATCAATCTGCTTATGAGGTTTTATGAGACGGACGCAGGAGCTATACTGGTTGATAATTACAATATAAAGTCAATAAAAAGAAACAGCCTTTTGTCTTCATACGGTATGGTACTGCAAGACACTTGGCTTAAGTCGGGTACTATAAGAGAAAATATTGCTTTTGGCAAAAAAGATGCCTCACTTGAAGAAATAGAAAAGGTGTGTAGGCAGTGTATGGCGGACAGTTTTATAAGGAGGCTCCCAAAGGCTTATGACAGTGAGGTGGATAAGGGCGCTGAAAATCTTTCAATAGGTCAAAAGCAATTACTTTGTATAGCCAGAGTTATGCTTAGTAACCCTCCGGTACTTATACTTGATGAAGCGACCTCTTCCATAGATGCAAGAACCGAATTAAAAGTAAAAAGGGCTTTGGATAAAATGATGGAGGGTAAGACTTCATTCATAGTTGCACACAGACTTTCTACGATAAAAGAAGCCGATATCATACTGGTTATGAAAGACGGTCATATAATAGAAAGAGGAAATCATGAAGAATTAATAAAACAAAACGGTTTTTATAAGGAATTATATAACAGTCAATATGTTGGATAAAAATAAGAAGTATGGTATAGTTACTTTAGTAATAATATAGTAATTTTTACACAAAAATTATCTTTATGGAGGTGCCTATGCCTAAAAAAGAATAATAATAGTTACAGCATATATGTTGGCTTGTTGCATTGTTGTGGGTGCATACAGTTTTGTTGTTATTAAAGAAGGCAAAAAAAGCCTCCAAACTAGCGAAGAAAATAAAAAACACAAAGAACAAACGGATTTATATGAGTCAAATGAAAGAGATGTGCTTAAAGATAAATTAGTAGAAGACTTAGATGATTTCTTATCTTCTGATTATAGTGAAGTATCAATGAATTTAAGAAGCAATGATAAAAGTTCTTTTTCAAGTGTAACTATGCTTAAAGAAGGAGAAAACACATTATATAATGTATCTATCGATTACGATCCCGGAGATTCAAATATATATATAATGTCAGATAATAATTATGCATATGTAAAAAGTAATATTGATTCAAATTGGGAGAGAACACAAAATAAGGAAGATCTTACAAAAGGCATTATGCTAAACAGCAAATATATAAGTTATGTAAGTCTTATTTATGCAGCCTTGGATGCAGGATTAGCCTACGAGTACTCCCCAAGAGATTCGGGATATGTTATCAAAATTGAGAAGGATGATGCTGCAGATCTTGATTTCCGGTCAATAAATACCAAAATTTAAAATATTGACAAGTTAAGAATTTATGAGAACTATCTAATATCGAATGAGCAGCTTTTTAAATTTTATGACGAAGAATTAGGTATAGTAAGAAAACGGTATACATTATCACTGGAAAAAAATAAAACTTTTTTTGTGGAAGTATTAAAAAATTCAAAGAAAGATGAATTAGAGAGGATAAGTTCGTTAGGAAGAAGGAAAATAAAAGATTCTACGAAAGAAAAGGACTCATTTCTTAGTCTATTTGAGAGAACTAAAAGTAAATATAGAGGTAATTAGAAGAAGTAGTTATTATATCTGATATATTGTTAAATGTTAGATATCATATAAAAAGGGGATTATATGTTCAAGATAAGAAAAGGGATGTTTTTAGCAATAATCTGTATGTTTACTTGTTGTACTGTTCTAAGCTCATGTAGTTTTATAAATAAAGAAGAAACAGAGCAAAGCAGTGTAAGAAAAAGCAAAAAAAAGTCAAAAAAGAACAAGAAGAACAAAAAAGATAAGGATAAGAAAGATAAGGACAAAAAAGAAACCAAGGAAAGCGAGAAAGAGGCTAAAAAAAGCGACTTAAAAGTCAGCATTTTAGATAATGCGAGTGAAAGAAAGATGCTTAAAAATAATCTTGCAGAGACACTGGACGCTTTTTTATCTTCAAGTTACACAGTCCTAGTGGTAGATGTTGATGGAATGGATGAGGAGTATTCTTTAATTGAAACTAAAATCAATTACGATAAAAATACTCTGTACTTTGTATCATTGGATCACTCTGATGAAGATTATCCGACCACTATTATAACAGACGGAGAAGTTGCCTACGAGACCAATGAAGACAATACAGCATGGGAAAGGTATGACTATCATGTAGATTATGTTGATGCCCCTATGATAGGTGCTTCCTATATAAGCTCTATAAGCTTTATTTATGCGGCACTTGATGCCAATCTTTATTGCGAGTATTATCCGGAAAAAAATTCTTATTATATTGAAGCTTATAAAGAGGAAGTTGAGGAACTTGATTTTAAAGCGATAAATTCTAAAATCAAAAATGCGGATAAACTGGATCTATATGATGAACTTCTGCTTGAAAATGAAAACAATATAAAGATGGATTATTCTGAGTATGGCATATTTAAAAAGGATTATATATTTAGTGTTGAAGATAATTCATTTTTTATTTTTGAGACACTATCTGATGAAAGCGGTGAAGTAGTTGAACATTCCTCTATAGTAAAATTGAAATAGAGAGCAAGTGATATAGAAGATAAGAACAAGTTGATTAATATATTCAAGAATTTAAAAGAAAAAGATGATGATTATGAGGAGGATACAGATACATATTCTGATTTTAAATTCTTAAAGTATTAAAATGTTACTACGGTGATAATTTTTATAAGTAAAGGGGACATTGATCCATGCTAAAAGTTTTAATATATATGTTGATTTGTTTTATAGTGTTGAGTGCCTGTACTTCTACAGCTAGGGAAGAAACCGAGCAAGACAGCGAGAAGAAGGACAGAGTGAAAAAGAAACTGCTTCCAAAGAGCTTGACTCAGAAAGAGAAATGATAAAAAGTCGGATTATAGAGGCGGCGGATTCATTTTTAGATTCAAAAGGGCAGGATATAGTTATAGCAATAGAAAATATTTGAACATAAAGGAAGATTTAAGATATATGCAAAGAAAAAAATTATGCCTCATTATATGTGTATTATTTTTATGTATTCTTTCCACTTCGTGTGGCAATATAGATAATAAGCTAAGTAAAGAAGAAAAATTAGAGAATACTGAAAAAGAAACTAAAAAAACTGTAAAAAAATCACAAAAAGACAGTAGTGAAATTACAAAGAAAGCTCAAGATAACAAAGGGACTGAAAAGTCTATTAACAAGAGCAAGAGAAAAGAATTAAAAGAAGATCTTACAGAAGCTTTAGAAGATTTTTTAATAGCTGATATAAGCGGTGTGGCTATGAGAATAGGCTCCGGATATTTACCTGATATGCAGATGACCATTAACAGAATGATGTATCAAGGGGAATATTTATATCTGGTCGATACAAGAGGCGGAGGATATACACATAGACTTACATTTGAGAACAGCAAGGAAGCATATGTAAGTTTAGATGGCGGAAGCGGTTGGGCTAAAGTGTTGGATATGAATACTTCAGTGCGAGAGGGTCCCGGCTCCATGAGTGGCTATGTAACTTATATATGCCTTATGTACGCTGCCTTAGATGCAGGTAAAGAGTGCACATATGACAGTGAAAAAGATGTATACCATATAGAATTAGACTCAAAAGATATGATGTCCTTAGATCTAAGGGCAATTAAATCAACGATTGAAAATAAGGATAGGTTTGATGAGTTTAATACTTATTTGAATGATGGTGAAGTTAGGTTAAATTCCTTTAAATCAGGAATAAATAATAAAAGATATGAATTCGGATTTGAAGATAAAAATGTATTCGTAAAAGAAGAGACCGGTGCAGACCCTGAAAATCCTGATTTTTCAGTTGTATGGATTCGTACAATAATTGATGAAGTAGGTCCTATAGAAGAAATGGATGTAATAAAATATTTTGAAGAGATAAAGAGCACTGTTAAAGAGTAAAAAAATTATTATATAGCATCACAGTTGTTATATAATGGCAGTGGTACTGATTACTTATATGTTGACTAATGTAAAGAAAGCATGAATAAATCAGTATAGCAGTGTAAACCGGCAAAAAGCATAATGGATGATATAGTGGAATTTATATAAAAATATTCATATAAGATTAATTTTTTTATAAGTAAAGGAGATATTGCCCCATGCTAAAGAAGAAGTTATTTGCAGTTGTAATGTATGTTTTGGCTTGTTGTACAGTGCTAAGTGCCTGTACCTCGACAACAAAGGAGGAAACCGAGCAAAGCAGCGAAAAGAAGGATAAGAAAAAGTCGAAAAAGAGTAAGGACAAAGCCGATAAAAAGTCTAAAGAAGATACTGAAAAAGAAAGTGAAGAAAGTAAGGAAAACCTGTCAAACAAACTTAAAAAGGATGAAGACTTTGAAGGAAATATTGACGATACTAAAAGAGAAGAATTAAAAGCTCAAACTGTGGAAACTTTAGATACTATGCTTGCTTCTGAAGCACTTACAATAATGTGGGAGGGTATAGGTAACGGTATTGACGGTAAAATAACACTTGGAAGATATCTAGACGGAGATAGGAAAATATATTTCTTGTCTGCCAATGAACATGACCCTTCCAAGCTCTTTTATACAATGACAGATACCAATAGAGCCTATGTAAGTTATGATACAAAAAATTGGGGACCGGCTGAAGAAAAGGAAAGATTAACCGGTCCTCCTATGTTGGCGTCTTCATTTCCAAGTTACCTTAGTTTGATTTACTCCGCTTTAGAGGAGGGATTTGATATTAAATATTTACCTGAAACCAATATGTACGAATTTGAGAGTAATGCGGAAAAAATAAAAGATGTTGATATACACTCAATAAGTTCGAAAATTAATACTAAATCCCAATATGATGAGTTTGCAGATGAGTTTGTATTAAATGATATAAATATAAAATCCTTTGCTCTCGGGATTGCTAAAAAGGTATATAGGTTTACTTATGAAAACGGAAACTTTTTAATTATGGAAGAATTATATGATAAGGATGATAATAAATTTGAAACTTCAATACTTATAGTTATGCAAAGTAGCGATCCGAATGCTAAAAAAGTTGCTGTAGAGATGTTTGATACTATAGATGGTAATTTTAACGGTCAATAATCAGTTACAGTTTTGGTAGCCCGGATATATCTGTATAATATGTAGCTGAAAGCTTGTTTTCAGCTACATATTATACAGATATATCTAACAGGCTACTGCCAACATTCATCTTCATCTGATTTATAAATAAGATTAAATATTTTCAGGTTATTTTGACGAAGATGAATCTACCTGAACTGTAACAATAATTAGGCAATTTGGATATTTTACTGATTGATAAATTAGGCTATATGGTATATAACATAATAGATTAATAGTTTTATGCAGCTACAAAAGAAGTTAGGAGAGGTTTTAATGAAGGAAAAACTGGAAGAGTTAAGACAAAGAGCCTTAGAAAAAATCAAGTCCATAGAAGAGCTTGATGCATTGAATGAACTTAGGATAGCTTATCTTGGTAAAAAAGGTGAGCTTACACAGATATTAAAGGCGATGAAGGATGTATCTGATGAGGAAAGACCTAAGATAGGTCAGATGGTCAACGAAACAAGGAAAATTATAGAGGAAAACTTAAATCAGATAAAAGACAAATTAAATAAAAGGATAAGGGATGAGAAAATAGCTTCTGAGACCATAGATGTAACCTTGCCGGCAAAGACAGTATCTTTGGGGCATTTGCATCCCAATACCATAGCTCTTGTGGAAATAGAGAAAATATTTATTGCCATGGGTTATGAAGTGGTAGAAGGTCCGGAGATAGAGTATGATGAATACAACTTTACCAAACTTAACATTCCGGCAAACCATCCGGCAAAGGACGAGCAGGATACTTTTTATATAAATAAGGATATAGTGCTCAGAACCCAGACTTCTCCCGTACAGGCAAGAGTTATGGAAACAGGCAAGGTTCCTATAAGAATGATCTCACCGGGAAGAGTATTCCGTTCAGATGAAGTGGATGCAACACATTCACCGAGTTTCCATCAGGTAGAGGGTTTGGTTATAGATAAGAATATAACATTTTCAGATTTAAAGGGAACGCTTGCAGAGTTTGCAAAAAGGCTTTTCGGAGAAGATACCAAGGTCAAATTCAGACCACATCATTTTCCGTTTACAGAACCGAGTGCAGAAATGGATGTAAGCTGTTTTAAGTGTAAAGGAAAAGGTTGCAGGATGTGCAAGAGCAGCGGTTGGATAGAGATACTGGGCTGCGGTATGGTACATCCTCATGTTTTTGATATGTGTGGCGTGGACAAGTCCGTATATCAAGGTTTTGCTTTTGGAGTGGGACTTGAAAGAATAGCACTTCTTAAGTACGAGATAGACGATATGAGATTATTATACGAAAATGATATACGCTTCTTAAAACAGTTTTAGAAATTAATGTATAGGAACTGAAAGGGATTTTGATTATGAATACAACACTTTCTTGGATCAAAGAATATGTACCGGACTTAAATGTAGGGGATCAGGAATTTGCCGATGCCATGACTTTATCGGGTACTAAGGTGGAATTTTATAAAAGATTGGATACAAATTTAGAAAAAATAGTAGTGGCACAGATACTGTCAATAGAAAAGCATCCGGATGCGGATAAATTAATAGTATGCAAATGTGATACGGGAACAGAAACTTTGCAAATAGTAACCGGAGCAAGTAATGTAGCCGTGGGAGATAAGGTGCCTTTGGTACTTGATGGCGGCAAGGTAGCTGTGGCACATGATCTTAGCAGACCCGAAGGCGGTGTCAAGATAAAAAGCGGCAAGCTTAGAGGGCTTGAGTCTTTCGGTATGATGTGTTCCATAGAAGAACTGGGACTTGATAAGAATTTTTATCCCGATGCTCCTGAGCATGGTATATATATATTGCCGACTGATGCAAAACTTGGAGAGTCGGTTACAGATCTTTTGGGGCTTAATGATACGGTATTTGAGTACGAGATAACCTCCAACAGAGTGGACTGCTACAGTGTACTCGGCATAGCCAGAGAGGCGGCGGCTACATTTGCAAAGAAATTCAACCCTCCTGTACTTGAAGAAATAAAGGGAGAGGATGATATAAATAAATATCTTCAAGTGGAGATAAAAAGTCCGCTTTGTAAAAGATATATTGCCAAGATGATAAAAAATATAAGGTTAAAACCATCACCTGCGTGGCTTAGACAAAGACTTATATCAAGCGGAGTAAGACCTATTAATAATATAGTGGATATCACCAACTATGTTATGCTTGAGTATGGTCAACCCATGCACGCTTTCGACTATGAAAAGATAGCAAAGGCTAAGATAGTGGTTGATACCGCTAAAGACTCGGATGAGTTTACCACCCTTGACGGACAGATAAGAAAGCTTGACGAAAGCATACTTATGATCAATGACGGTGAAAAGGCGGTTGCAATCGCAGGAATTATGGGTGGAGAAAATTCTAAAGTTTCAGATGATATATCTACTATGGTATTTGAGGCGGCTTGCTTTGACGGAACCAATGTAAGACTTTCATCTAAGAAGCTTGGACTTAGAACCGACTCTTCCGCAAAATTTGAAAAGGACTTAAGCCCTCAAACTGCACTTTTAGCCATTGAAAGAGCCTGCAATTTGGTAAAGGAGCTTGATGCCGGAGATATAGTGGACGGTATTATAGATGTCTATCTGGTAAAACAGGAAAAAGTAAGAATAGACTTTGAGTTTGAGAGAATTAATAAGCTGCTTGGAACCGATATCTCGAGGGAAGATATGCTTGAGTACCTGAGCAGAATAGAAATAAAGTATGATGAGGGCAGCAATAAGCTTATTATTCCGGATTTTAGAACCGACCTTCATTATATGGCGGATATAGCGGAAGAGGTTGCGAGATTTTACGGATATGATAAGATCCCTACTACCTTACCTGTAGGAGAGTCTACTGTAGGTGGAATATCTTATAAACTTAAGGTTGAAGAAACTTTCAGATATGTTGCAAGATTTTTAGGATATTCTGAGGCAATGAGCTATTCATTTGAAAGCCCTAAGGTGTATGATAAGTTATGTATACCTAAAGACAGCAAGGAAAGACTTGCAATAGAGATAAGCAATCCTTTAGGCGAGGACTACTCTATCATGAGAACAAGCCCTCTTAACGGTTTACTTACTTCTTTATCAACCAATATCAACAGAAGAAATAAGAATGTAAAACTGTACGAACTTGCCAATATTTATTTGCCTAAGGAGCTTCCGTTAAAGGAGCTGCCGGATGAGAGAATGCAATTTAGCTTAGGTTTTTACGGGGAAGGTGATTTCTTTTCAATGAAGGCTGTGGTGGAGGAAATGCTTACTACAGCAGGTTTATTTGACAGAATAAACTATGATCCAAACTGTGACAGACCTTATCTGCATCCGGGAAGAAAAGCGGAGATTATATACAAGGATGTAAGTTTAGGCTACATAGGAGAGGTACATCCTGAGGTTTTGGAAAATTATGACATCAAGGCAAGAGCCTATGTGGCAGTGTTGGATATGCCAAGCATAAATCCGTTCACTTCCTTCGATGTGAAGTATGAAGGTATAGCAAAATATCCGGCAATAAGCAGGGATATAAGCATGGTAGTACCTAAGAATATACCTGTTGCCGAAATAGAAAAGATAATAGAGAAAAATTCAGGAAAGTTACTTGAGTCCTATGAGCTTTTTGATATCTATGAGGGTGAGCAGATAGAGGCAGGATATAAGTCAGTTGCTTATAATATAGTATTCAGAGACAAGACAAGAACTTTGGAAGACAAAGAAGTTATTGCCATAATGGAAGATATAATTAAGGCTTTAGAAAGCATTAATATAAAATTGAGAATGTAAATATTTTAGGGGGGGACATTATGGATTCAACAGTACTTATTACCGTAGTTTCAGGAGTTGTCATGGCTTTGCAGATATTATATATATGGCTGGGGCGCAAATTTGGCTGGACCATATATATAAAACCGGTGTGGCTTCTCATTTGGTTTATCTTATTTGTAGGCGGTATATACTCACTCGTAACAGGTAATAGAATCATCGGTTAGTTTTATTAAAAGATGTATGGGTATTTTTGATAAAAGATATTCCATACATCTTTTATTTTAAATAAAAAGCAGATGTATAGCAAATGCTTTACAATGAAATACCGGTATGATAAAATAAGAATAAAAGGAGATAAATCTATGGCACAGATTAGTTTACGAGTTGATGATGAAGTAAAAAAGAATGCAGAAAAGACATTTGATGCTATTGGATTAAATATGTCTACAGCAATTAATATTTTCCTAAAAGCTGTTGTAAGAGAAAATCGTATTCCATTTGAACTGTCAGCAGATCCTTTCTATTCCGAAACAAATATAGAAAGATTAAGAGAGTCTATTAGTAAAGTTGAAACCGGAGAAAAAACTTTAACAGAGCATGAATTGATTGAGGGGTAGGTTTATGCAAAAAGTTTGGAGTGAGGAAGCATGGGAAGATTATTTATATTGGCAAACTCAAGACAAGAAGACGCTAAAGCGGATAAATCAATTAATCAAAGACATTGAAAGAAACGGTTATAACAGCATTGGAAAACCTGAGCCGCTTAAAGCCGACTTATCAGGATATTGGAGTGTTAGAATCGATTATCAAAATAGACTTGTTTTTAGAATTAGGGATGATTGTTTGGAGATTTGGCAATGTCGTTCTCATTATAAAAGTACATAGCTTAACTGTATGAAGTGTAAAATAATAGTTTACAACAAATAAAAACTTGTATATTTTATACATAAGTATTATAATTAAGGTACAGTTCTTCGGGGCGGGGTGCAAGTCCCCACCGGCAGTTAAAGTCTGCGAGCTGCTGTAGGCAGTTGATTTGGTGTAATTCCAAAACCGACGGTATAGTCCGGATGGGAGGAGGATTATTTTTTTATGTCATAAATCTTAGACATAAAATATTCTACAATCTTTTAATATTTTTCCGTAGGCTGAATAAATTCTAAGGAGCCATAATATGTCTGATTTTGTAAAATTGGTTATGGAAAATGTAATATTTGTTGTTCAGTTTTTATTCATCGTATTGGCTATTTTTTTACTGGCTTATATAGTAGAAAAAAGAGTCTTAATTTCGTCAGGTATCAAAGAAAGAATATTAAATACCAAGTCTATAGTATTCATAGGTCTTTTCTCAGCATTAAGTACGGTACTTATGCTTTTTGAGATTCCTTTATTTTTCGCACCGTCTTTTTATAAGATAGATTTATCGGAAATTCCCGTAC
>CAJPUK010000050.1 GCA_905373785.1 uncultured Johnsonella sp.
TATATACACTTCCTGTATAGTAAGCTATAGATTCCACGTCCAAATCATCACCGTATCTTATCCATCCTCCATTTGAGAGTCGAACTGTTTCAGAATAAGTGTAATTTGTACTTGGTCTTGAATAATATTGTTTATCTACATAAAGTGTTGTATTTTTTAATTCATAGTAATCTCCTCTATCTACCAGCTTACTGGTATCAAGATATAAGGGTTGACCGTAATAAGCAGGTTTTCCCGCAGTATTATCTTGTGTATATGCATAATGACTCATAAAATCTCTACTGAGCATATATACAAGATATTCCGCTTTCGGATATGCCAACTCTCCTGTCCATGCCCCATCAACTCCAACCTTATAACCGTCAGGCGTATTGGCATTAGTTAACATTGATCCTGAATTTGACACATAATAATTACCTATCCATGTGTTATATGCCATATATCCGTCATTGTGAAAATAATACCAAGCTCCGTCTATATTTTGCCAAGTAGACTTAGGAAAACTCCCGTCATTGTTTTGATACCACCAACGTCCTCCTGTTTGTTGCCAAGAACCGGCAAAAGCACTTATAGCAAAAAAGCTTGATAATGCAAATGATAATATTAATGCCATACTGAATTTTTTCATAACCTAAGTTCCTTTCATTTTTATAATTTAAGATTTTCAATATAATAATTTTTCATATAAATAATTAACAAAATATAACTACCTCAACAAGTCCGCCAAAAACTTAACATTAGCTTTTTCGTATGCATTAAATACACTGTTTTCTATAGCATTAAATTCATCAGGTGTGTATATAGGAGTGTACCATACCATAGTATTAAAATATTCTTGTAATTCAGGATCATTGAATTTCCTGCCATGTCTCGCATAGATTTCATTTAAACCTATCCTAACATCATGGGCATCTATATCTTCAACATCTTCATTAGTAAGATATCTTGAATCGCTATCAGGAAACATGTCGTAATATCTATCAGCTTTAACATTATACAGTTCCTCTTCATCATCTTCTGTTTCATATACTACAGTAGCCGGCGGAACGGCATTATTAGTTTGCGGTTCTGTATCCTCTTTTGCTTTCTCTGTGTCTTCATAGTTTACATAATCATCAAAATTCCATATATCATCTGACTTTTTAGCCAATTCTATATTATGATTATCAGCATAAGTCTCAAAAGCTTTACTTATAAGAGCCATTGTCATAAATTGAATTTGTGGTATATCATTAAATGTTAATGATCCAACTTCAAAACTATCATTTTCAGTATCTAAAATAAATTGCATTTCAGCATTTACTTTTTTATCTAATACTTTACAAGTTCCTGTAAACTGTACTATATCTTGATTTTCATCTGATTTAAAATACTCCCAAGCCGGATTACCAAAAAACTCTCCAAATACCTCGCCATACTCAAGTTCCGGATACAACTCGGGATGCCCGGTTTTTACCATTACAACATGTTCGTCTAATTCAGCTATTGCAGAACACGCTGTTAATAACAATAAAACTATAGTTACTAACAATACTTTATACTTCCCCAATATTTTTCCCATCATTTCTCCCTGTCAATATTATTGAACTTTTTTATTATTTCTTCTATATACAACTTTTAGGCTACCACACAAGCAAGTATAACTTATATGATAGCCTTATTTAGTTAATGATAATTTGTTTTTCCCGATATTCATGCTATAGGTCACATCTTCCTTAATCTATGTAACATAGCGATATACATTTTTTGATACATTGCTATAATGTAATATCACAAAATAGCTGTAAAATATGTTCCATGAATAATTAGGGGTATTTTATAGTTTCTATTCTGCCTTATTATTATCTGCTGACTCCATCCCATGTTCCGTCAGCTCCAAGTAAGTAATTGCCTACTTTTGTATTGGTAAGCATTACGCCTGAGTCACTTAAGTAGTACCATTTACCGTTCCATACTATCCAACCGGTTCTCATACTTCCCAAAGCATCAGCATTCTGTGCTTCCATAAAGTACCAATTACCGCCAATGTCTATCCAACCTGTAGTCATATAGCCATCAGAATTGAAGTAGTACCACACTGAACCAACCTGTTTCCAAGTACTCTTAGGATAAGAATTGTCGGAATTCTTCAACCACCAACCTCTTGAGTCCTGTACCCAAGTAAAAGATGTTGATGTATTGGGTGCTTGCTGATTTTGCCTGTTATTTCCTGTACCTTTAGTAGCTGAGCCGCCACCGGAACCCGAACCGCCTCCACGAGAGCCGCCGCCACCGCCGGAACCCGAACCGCCTCCACGAGAGCTACCGCCACCGCCGGAACCTGAACCGCCACCGGAGCCACTACCTCCTGAGCCGGAACCACCGCCGGAACCGCTACCTCCTGAGCCGGAACCACCGCCGGAGCCGCTACCTCCTGAGCCGGAACCGCTACCTCCTGAACCTGAACCACCTCCGGAACCGCTACCTCCTGAACCGGAGTTTCCGTTATTAGGAGCGTTACTCTTAGGTATTTCTTCTTCTCCTGAATCGTCTAATTGGAAGTTTGTATATAGGGTATTAGCATGTCTTTCACTTAATTTGATATTAGAGTTATTAATTATGGTATTTTTTCCATTAACACCCATGGAGTACTTATAAAAAGCTTTTGCACCAATTTCTGTTACAGAAGAAGGAATATTTATATTACCTATACTTCCTGTATTAGCATTGCTCTTAGAACCTTCAAACGCTCCATTTCCTATACTTTCCACTCCTTGAGGTAAGTTTATATCTCCTCTATATGTGATACCTGCAAAAGCTGATTTTCCTATTTTTTTCAAGTTACTTGAAAATACTATATTTCCACCTATAATAGCATCCTGAAATGCCCCATCTGCTATTTCCGTAACTGAATTGGGTATAATCAAATCTCCTGATATATTAATTCCTCTAAAGGCATCCTTACCTATCTTAGTTATACCGTTACCTATATTGATAGTTGTAGGTACTTTTGTATGACCGTCATCTTCTCTGTCACTTTCCACAGCTTTTAGAAGTTTGATCCAGGGACTTTCATCACCATTAAAGTTATAATCTTTAATAGCCCCCGTACCATTTATGGTAAGAGTATATGTGTTTGCTTTTCCGATTCCCGAATCAAAATCCACATCCATTTTCCAAGAAAGGTTCCCTTCATTGTGTACAACCGTTTCTGCAGGAGATGTAGTTACTTCTTTTCTCAATATATCACTTGCTACCTGATTTAATCCCTCACCTGCTACAGCTATAACATAACAGTAATATGTATTTCCCGGAAACCAAATTGTAGTAATTGGGACTTCACTATACTTGCTGCTATATGTTCTTTCTTTTATCAAGTACAATTCTCCCAAATCGGTAATATCTTGATTACTACTAAGTTGCTCTGCTTTATTCTTATCGAGTTTTAAATCGGTTCTAAATTGATTTGAGTATTTGAAAGTACTTTCCGTAACTATTTCATTAGGATCTTGTGTAACATAAAGATAATATTCTACCTTTGTACCTGTTTTATCATCTTTTTTTATCTTGTAGGATGAATATACTTCAGAATAATAACCTTTACGTCCATTACCTAAATCATAATCACTCAGATTAAAATCATCTACTGTTAATTCTGTAGTAGTCGGTCTTCCAACGCTATCTTCTCTTGAAACATCTGTATAATAAGCGTCATAGTGTTCTTTTCCACTTTTAACATCGCCTTGTTTATACAACTTTACAGTTGAGTTATTGGTTATTTTATTTTTACCCCAAAAACGACTTGCCTTAACAAAAGCCTTATCTCCAACCTCTTCAACTGATGCAGGTATTGTAATATTCCCCAAACTGTCAGATAAGTAGAAGGCTTTTTTCCAAATTTTCTTTAGCGTTGAAGGAAGTGTAACATTTTTTAATTTTTTCATATTGGCAAATGCCTCATCTATAAGAACACCCTCTACACCTTCATCAATTATGACATTGACTATTTCATCTCTATATGCAAACCAAGGTGCTTCTTGTAAATAATCGCTATAACCTTTTCCGCTTATTCTAAGTGTCTTATTGCCATCCGTACCATATATGGAATATTCTAAGTTTTTACCTATTCTTTGCTTTTCCTTGGGTGCCTGAACTATAATTTGAATATTATGTATGCCATTATCCATATCCAGCACTCTTATAGTGGCTGTACCTTCTTTCAAAGCTATTATATTATGAATATTATTTATACCTTTATTCACTTGAATAATATCTTCATTCAATGATATTACATCTTTTATTCTCAATGTAATTACATCACTTAATAAAGAGTCTAAAACCTCACTTTCTCCCGATACAATACTTGCAGTATAAGTTGACTTTTTAATCTTATTTATAAAACTTATAACATACAGCGAAAAATGCTCTGCTGCCACTTCAAGGCTTGCTTCTTTGGCATCAAGTTTTATATCTTCTATTTTCTTAGCCTCGCTGTCCGCATCTTCCAGGTGGTATACTGCAAGCTCTTTATTTTCATCCAAAGCACTTAGATCAAGGCTTTCAAAGTTGACCTTTACTTCGCCTTTAGAAGTATCCGGTTGCAGTTCTTGTCCGTCCTTATCAAGTATCTTTATATCAAATACTATGCTCTCATCCAAGTTTGCTTCTTCTTCCTTAAGTTTCTCATCTATAGCAACTTCCACTTTTTCTTTGTCCGCTTTTTTAAGCACCTTTTTCACACTTAATCTTGCAGTCTTAGGAAATACTCCTCTATCAGCGTATACATTTACACTTATACCGTCAATACTTACAATCTTATCAAAAACCGCTTCCTCATAATCTTCATCTAAAGTAGGAGACTTATTTTCATATACATCATACCTACCTTCAGTCTCTTGTCCGCCTTGATTTTCCAAGCTGCTTTCTTCTGCCCCTTCTAAAACATTGCCTTCTAAATCATCCTTATTTACCGAAAGCAACTCAAAGCCCGGAAAATCCTTATCTTCACCGGCATTCTCTGCAGAAGTTGTAAAAACCTCTTGATTTACAATGCTTTCAGACTCGCTTGTTTCTGCATATGCAGGTGAATACGAGAGAGATGAAAACATTAGTACCATTGATAAAGCTATAGCACATTTTTTTCTTAACATATTATCCTCCTATTTTTGTTTTGTGCTTATGACATTGAATATCTGGTATAACCTTTTTTTAATAACAATTTCATACAAGAGAACAAATGTTTTAGACATTCATGTTCTCATGCTGATTTTAAATAGATTGCTAAATAGCTTGAGTTATACTAGCTCACTTTTTAATTGCTGAGTTATTGTGCTGCGATTTATTAAACATTAATTACATTTTTTACTTTTGAAGTACGAACTTTAACATTTGCTTATTATACACTTAATTATTCTTTTAGGCAATAATAATTCTTTTAGAATATAGAGATTTTTTTTAGTTTTTGTAAAATAATTCTAAAAAGTATTCTTATGAGGTGTTTAGTTGAAAGAGCTTAATTATGTTGAAATAGGACGAAGAATCAAGAAAGCCCGTATTAATATAGGAATCTCTCAAGAGGCTGCTGCCGAACTTTGCGGCTTATCCCCTTCTTTTTACAGCAATATTGAAAGAGGGGTTAAAATTATGTCTCTTAATACCTTTATTTCAATATGCTCCGCCTTTTCTTTAAGTGCCGATTATTTACTTAAAGACTCCCTGCCAAACTCTGACACCAATATACTCAACATTCTTTCTGAGGCAAAGAAATCAGGAAGAGTGCAGTACGAAAAATACATAAAGGCTATAACAGCTCTTGCTGAAGTTGTAGATCAGCTTTAGCCATTATAGCCCTTATAAGTTTCATTTTGGTATGCTGCCAGCACACTCAATAATATAATTCTCTTACATATAATGCAACAATTCTGTAAATTAGAATATATTCTATATTCTAATCTTTGACAGTTGTAGACTAAAAATGCCTACAAATCCTTACAACAGTTTATTTATAGGTATTTTTATAATAACACCTATTATATTCCGATCTTAATACATATTTACAATAGATACCCCCATAATGATACCTCCTATAATGATATATACAAATATAAGCAATATCTTTCTTATTCCCTTGTCCATGTTAAGTTTATATGCCACTTTATCAAAACTACCTACAAAGTAACCTAAACCCAAAGTTGCACCTAAAAGTCCCAAAATCGAAACCGGATTAAACATCTTTTTAAAAGTAACGCTTGATGTTACAGTCATTAAATAAAAAAACAGTATATATAAATAAGATATTGTCGCTAAAGTCATCTTTACCTTATTGCCTGATCTAAAGCCGGGTATACTTCTTATAATCCTTCTTTTAAGTATGCTCTTATTATTGAGCTTATATCCCAATAGATCCAGTATTTCTTCTATTTCGTAACGGTCAGCCGGTTTCATCGAAGTACACCTTTGTATTATATCCATAAGCTTGGGATCACCTTTATAAAGCTTTTCATTAGGCATTTTACCGCTTAACATAACATTCATCAAAACGCCTATCGCATACACATCCGCCTTTCTGTCCGTTTGAATAAAACCGAACTGTTCGGGTGCGGCATAGCCATGAGTTCCCAGAATCCTTGTATCGGCATTTTTATCTTTATCATACATTCTGGCTATTCCAAAGTCTGTAATTTTAACCCTTCCGCTTTTGTCTATAAGTATATTGTTAGCCGACAAATCCCTATGTACTATTCCAATATCATGTATGGTACTTACCCCCTTAGCTATTTGCAAAATTACGCTTTTCATATCTCTTACAGAAAATATTCCGTTTTCAAGCATCTTTTCTTCCAAGGTTTTTGACGGAAAATACTCCATTACCACAAGTATTCCGTATTCATCCTTGGTAATGCCGTATACTGTTACTATATTTTCATGATCTACATTAATAAGCTTTCTGTAAATGGGAAGAAGTGAAGAGTCTATTCTTTTACAAAGTAAGGTATTTCCTTCTTCATTCCTTACTAATTTAATTGCAGTTTTTTCATCTTCTCCTAAAAGCCCTATTTCCTTGTAGTACGCACCGTTAAAAAGCATGCTTCCCCCTCTTATTATAATAATTCATAGTCTTTAGTTTAAACTTTAAACTATTCTTTGTAAATGATATTTAAAAGATTATTGCATTTATTGATATAAATAATATTTTAGTTTATAATTCAGACGTTGTATATAGAATCAAATATTCAAAATTTCACAACCTATGGAAAAAGATATGAAAAAGAAAACCACAACCGAATTACTTAATATACTTGCCAATGAGAAAAATATAAAAAACTATATTAAAGATAATAAAGATGAACTGGAAGCTAAAGCCTTGTATGAGGAACTGGAAAGGCTTTTAGAAAAATATAAATTAACAAAAGCTGAGGTTATCAAACGCTCCAACCTACAATCAGGTTACGGATATCAGATATTTAACGGCACCAAAGAAAACCCTTCCAGAGACAAACTTTTGGCTCTTTGTGTTGCCATGAAGATAAATTTTGATGAAGTACAAAAAGTACTTACTCTGGCAAATTGCGGTATACTGTATCCAAGGCATATCAGAGACAGTATTATAATAAATGCCGTCAATAAAGGTATTGGTTTACAAAAACTAAACCGGCTTTTATGTGATATGGATATGGATATACTGGAATAAAAGGCAGCATTTATTTGCCGGTCTACTGTTATCCTGCTTTATTTTTTATATATTTGATTTGGTTCTTTCGCACAAATTGGCATTCGATTGGCTGACATTGGGAAGATTCTTTGTTTATCAACATTTGTAAAAAGATTTTCTTGTAATTTAGGAAAATAAGTGAAAGATTCTTTGATTTATTGTATAAAGAAAGCAGCAGTCTTTGTTCTTAGCAAGGTACTGCTGCTTTAATTTTTTATATATTTGATGCACTTTACCCTTAGTTCTTTTATCCAATCCTCTAAAGTACCTTACTTAGGAAGTTTTTAAGTCTTTCACTCTTCGGATTTTCAAAGAACTCCCTAGGCGAAGCCTCCTCCACAAATTCGCCGCCGTCAAGGAACACTACCCTGTTGGCAACTTCTCTTGCAAATCCCATCTCATGGGTAACTACTACCATGGTCATATTCTGCTGTGCCAAGTCCTTCATAACTGTAAGTACTTCTCCAACCATCTCAGGATCAAGTGCTGAGGTCGGCTCATCAAAAAGCATTACATCAGGCTGCATACAAAGTGCCCTTACTATGGCTATACGCTGCTGCTGCCCTCCTGAAAGTTCCTGAGGATAAGCTTGGGCTCTGTCCTCCAGTCCCACTTTTTCAAGTAAAGATATGGCATACTCCTCCGCCTCGGGTCTAGGTTTTCCTTGCAGTTGTATCGGAGCTATTATCATATTTTTAAGTACCGTCATGTGCGGAAAGAGGTTGAATTGTTGGAAAACCATTCCCATTTTTTGCCTGTGCAGGTCAATGTCTGTCTTTTTGTCGCAAATGTCAACTCCCTCGAAGTATATCTTACCTCCGCTTGGCTCTTCCAGTCTGTTTAAGCATCTTAAAAAGGTTGACTTTCCTGAGCCGGAAGGTCCTACAAGACAAATCACATCACCTTTATACACATTGAGACTTATCTTTTTTAAGACCTCTTTATCTTCAAAATTTTTATATAGATTCTCCACTCTTATAAGCACATTGTCGTCATTAGATGCATTATTTTCGTTATATAAATTTTTTCTATCTTGCACTTCTTCTAAGCCACCTTTCCAATAAATTTATCAGGTAAGTAAGCCCCATTACTATTACCAAATATATTAAAGCCACTGCCAAAAGCGGCATAAAAGCCGAGTAGGTTCTGCTTCTTATAATATCTCCCGCCTTTGTAATGTCCACCAATGCTATATATCCGGCTATGGAAGTCTCTTTTACAAGTACTATAAATTCGTTGCCGAGTGCCGGTAAAATATTCTTAAATGCCTGAGGCATAATAATATTGCCCATGGTTTGATAGTAATTAAATCCAAGACTTCTGCCCGCTTCAAACTGCCCCTTCGGTACGGCATTGATTCCCGCACGAAATATCTCCGCCTGATAAGCCCCCGAATTAATACCGAATGCAAGTATTGCTACGATGATTTTATTTACATTTCCGCTTGAAAATATTACATAATATATGATCATAAGCTGTACCAAGACCGGAGTTCCTCTTATAACGGTAAGATATACTACCGACAAAGCATTCAGAAACTTTAACTTTCCGGTATTTTGATAAGTACTTCTTATCATAGCAACTATAAATCCCAAAAAAAGACCCATAAGAACGGCAAAAGCGGTAATCAATAAAGTTACATAAAGACCTCTTTCAAGCTGCTTCCATCTGTCATCTTTTATGAAATTCAGTACAAATTCATCCCTAAAATTCTGCCACCACATAATTTTCCTTTCCTTATTAATAACTTCTGCAATATTTATATATATGATTGGAGCCTTCAGCGTTTTTTTCAGATACGAGCCGGAGCATACTCTGCCGACTAATCTTTAAGTACCTTGCCTTACTAATAAATTCCGTATCATTTATATAAGTGATCGGAGCTTTCATCTTTTTTTCAGATGTTTCTTTGATTACTATTCAGATAAAAAGTAGCTTAAGATATACAAGGCTACAAGTCAAGCTCTGAATAGCCTTATAAGCAAATGCAGAGTTATTTTTATTACATAATTATGGAGCTGCGGCATACTGTAGTTGATGCCGCAACCCCATTTACTTAATAACTTATTTAGCCTTAATGTATTTTGCTATAATTTCGTCTATCTTACCCTCTGCCTTAAGTTCCTTAAGTGTTTCGTTAATCTTGGTCTGAAGTTCGGTATTGCCCTTTTTAAGAGCTATTGCATATTCTTCAACTGCAAATGCCTCATCAAGTATCTTAAGTCCGCTTACTTCCTTTTCATAAAACTTTGCAGGCTCATTATCTATAATAACCGCATCTATTTTTCCCTGAGAAAGTGCCTGAACTGCATCCATTCCCTTGTTGTATTGCTCTACCTTGGAATCCTTTACATCTGTTGCCATTATATCTCCGGTAGTTCCAAGCTGAACTCCTATGCTCTTTCCTTCCAAATCTGCCGCTGACTTTATCTCGGAACCTTCTTTTACTATGATAACCTGTGTACCGGTGGCATAGGAATCACTGAAATCAACATTTTGCTTACGCTCATCTGTTGCAGTCATACCTGCTATACCGACATCAGCCTTGCCTGATACAACTTCCGCTATTATGGCATCAAAAGCTCCGTCCTTTACCTCAAGCTCCAAGCCCATCTTGTCTGCTATTGCCTTGGCTATTTCTACATCTATGCCCACGATCTCATTGGCATCGTAATACTCGTATGGAGGAAACTCCGCATTGGTTGAAACTATAAGTTTTCCTGCCTCCACAAGTTTAAGCTCACCTGTTGCTGCACTTTCATCGGCTGCCGTAGTTTTGTCTGCCGCTACTTCAGAGCCTGCATTTGCTGCCTGAGTTGCAGCCTCATTGCTTGAGCCTGAACAAGCTGCCAATAAAAGCATGGAACTTAGTACAATAGCTGATATAATGTTTTTCTTCATAATAATCCTCCTTATAATTATGCATTTATCATGCATAAAAGCTATAATCTTGTTATAATTATACATCTTTACAAAGAAAAATCAAGTATAATTTTTTATATTTCCCTGAACAGATCTTAAAACTGCAACCGACTGTATAACATCAATATTGCCGAACTTTTAATAAATGCAATCTACATTATAATATAATAGTTTAATACCGGTATAACATACACTAAAATTTTCATAAACAACTTACAGATTTAATAAACAGAGTATTTTACAATTTTGAGTTTTAAGACAGAACACAATCAAACAAAGCTTGTAAATAATTTTAATACCGTTATATAGAGTATTATCATACTCTTATTCAGTTTACAACTTATTGATTCCAATCACCTAAAGTTATTATAAACTGCCTTGTATACTTCCTCTTTTTCTTCTCCTACGCAGTCTTTAACATAGTTCCACCAAAAGTAGCCGCCTATATAGTTGTCTGTGTATTTTGGCATTTTATAGTATTTATTGATCTTGCTTATCTTACTCTCATAATCCGCAGTACTTGCAGTATTTCCACACTCCCCTATGCCAATCTTGGCATTTGGAAAAAGTTTTTCAAACTCTGCAAATACCTCCTTCCAATCAGGCTCATAACCCTCATTATCATCCTCATAATAACTGATTAGACTATAGTCTGTATTTTCCATTAGATCCTTAGGTACATACATCCTTATCCACTCGAACATATCTTTGTTATATTCAGGATTTTCATAGTAAAATGTTATCGCAACCTTTGCTTTATCACCATCTACCGCCTCATATGCCGCCTTTATTTTTTCTACTATAAATTCACTGTCCTCCCTGATCCAATCAAGTCCATTTACCTCATTTCCTATCTCCCATATATCCACATAGTCTCCCAGGTACTTTTTGGACTCTTCAAATCTTTTCTTATAACTTTCCACATCCTTATATAAATTCATCTCATAAGAGTCAACCGGCTCAGCCATAATATAGGCAACTTTATGTAGCCTTTCAAATAAGTCCGCATACTCCCTCGGCTTGGTATCCGCAGACATCACCACCCTTACTGTAGGCTTTACTCTCAGCTTTTCCAAAGACAGGACTACCTCTTCTATCGTGACGGATTCATACCAGCTGTCATCTATAGTTAAGCCGTAGATTTGCTCGGTTTTTTTAACGCAGCCTGATATGCAAAGTATAATAAATAAGCAAATATATATTAGTACCGTTTTTAATGATTTCATTTTTTACTTTCCTTATCTTTTATCTCATGTTTGAATAATAGCAATGAACTTTACAATTGCTGCAAAAAGAGCGAAAAATATAAGTAACATAGGCTCCGCCCGCTTTTAATATATGCAAGCACTAACTTATGTATTAATAATATCATGCTTAGTATAGTCTAACAATATCGGTTTTTTATTTTCCGGTCCTCCACACTTAGGGGTGATTATATTTTTCACCTCGTATCTAAAAAGATGTATTAAATAATTTGTTAAAAATATCCTTATCTTCTCCAAAACAGATAGCAAAGCAGGCTCTTATATCTATAAAAAAGGCTTTCTTATTTCCGGATACTCAAAAAAAGTAATAGAGCCGCTTATCGTATCCATAAAAAAGAGACTTACATATTTCCAATTTCTATAAAAAAGATAATATAGATACCTATCGTTGAAAATCGTATGGCTTTTTGGTAGGTATTTGCCTAAAGCAAAAGAGCTATAATATGCTTGAGCGGCATAGCATAGCTCCCATAAAGAAATATATTAGAAATTTCAAGATATGCTTTTTTATAATAAAACTGACGGTTTTTAGTAGTTACATATTCCGGCTGCGGTATTATAAAACAATTTCTATGTTTTATTTCCTGCCTATATACTAACATATACTTATAGAAATAGTAAGTCTGAAAATAGTACTTTTAGTTGTTTTTTGTGTTTTGAGTTTTATTATAAACAATCAACTACTCAGACTAAATAAAATCTGGCTGTCTATGAATACAAGTATCATTAATACCTTGATGATATTAGAGCGGGTATGTAGTTGATGTTAATTTCACTATAAATGCAAATATCATTAATACCTTGATGTGTTGTATATAGCAGGCAAACCGCAGGGGCTGTCCGATAAATACAGTTATCATTAATAGCCCTTAGTTATTATCTACTTGTATGAAAAAAGCTATAGTATGCTTGACCGGCGTACTATAGCTTTCACAAAGAAATATATTAGAAATTTCAAGATGTGCTTTTTTATGGTAAAACTGATGATTTTTAGTAGTTACATATTCTAGCTGCGGTCTTATAAAACAATTTCTATGTTTTATTTCTTGCCTATATACTAACATATATTTATAGAAATAGTAAGTCTAAAAATAGTACTTTTAGTTGTATTTTATGTATACTTTTAGTTGTATTTTAGTTTTTACTACTTAAATGTTGATAATTTATTATTATTCCTATTTTCATTTTTTTAAAGATTCTAAAGTTATTTCCCCTATTTCAAACGGTAGGGGGGAATCTTAACCACCTTGAGATATTTATCCGATTCCGCCAAAGGCGAGAGTGTTGTGGTATAACATACTTGTAACAGCTCAACCTAATAAGATATAATCTTAGAAAGAAACGAGGTATGTTACAAATAAATAAACACTACGAACCTGAATTTAAGAAGAAAATCCTTCATCTCCATCTTGAGGAGGGACGCACCATCCAAGGGCTTGCAGCTGAATACAGTGTGTCAAAAGCAAGTATATCCAATTGGGTACACCAATTCCGTAAAAAATCCCAAATAAATAAAGAAGCTAAAGCAGATTATGATTCTATGAAAGAGAATCATAAGTTAAAAAAGCAACTTGCAGAACTACAAAAGGAAAATGACTTCTTAAAAAAAGCGGCGGCATTTTTTTGCGAAGGAAATCGATTAAAGGCTTATCGATTTATTCAAAAATATAATAACTCAAACTTCCCACACCTTTAAGGTGTAACGCACATTGAAAATTCA
>CAJPUK010000051.1 GCA_905373785.1 uncultured Johnsonella sp.
GGAGTATTTATGCTTACTACGACTGTACTTGCATTTATTATATCCTCTGATTTTGACAGATATTTTATAAAATTCCATAAGATATTTTTTACTAATGACTTATGGATGTTAAATCCTAAAACAGATAAACTTATACGCTTAGTACCTATAGGATTCTTTATAGATACAGCCATGTATATTGGCATAATTTTTGCAATACTGCTTATAATTACTATTGCTATTTCCTATTTGATATTTAAAAGTACTAAAAAAGTTAAAAAAAGAAATTTTTTATAAGCTGCCTTATATAGCAATATTTTTCCGGAAAGGTTAGTAATCAAAAAGTGATTCGAGAATATCAAAAAAAGTTTTTTAATAAAATGAGTTTTAAGTTTAGATTTAAGCCTATGAAAATTATGATTTTACTGTTTTTCTTAAGCTTAAATCTAAGCTTTACTTCTTTTGCCCTTACCTGGCCCGATAATGTCAATGTGCAAGCTGACGGTGCAATAGTTATGGAGGCCGAAACCGGTACCGTTCTTTATGAAAAAAATGCAAATGAAAGATACTTCCCTGCAAGTATTACCAAATTGCTTACCGCACTTATAATTGTAGAAAGGTGCAATCTTGATGATACTTTAACATTTTCGTATAATGCGGTACATAATGTTGAGTCAGGCTCTTCAAGTGCAGGTTTTTTAGCAGGTGATACAATTACCGTAAAGGATGCCCTCTATGCCATGCTTCTTCAATCCGCCAACGAAGCCGCCAATGCTCTGGCCGAACATTGCAGCGGAAGTATAGAGGAGTTCGCAAAGCTTATGAATGAAAAGGCAGCCGAGCTTAACTGCAACAACTCGCATTTCGAAAACCCAAGCGGTCTCAATAACCCGAACCATTATACAACAGCTTATGATTTTGCCGTTATTTCAAGGGAGGCTTTAGCCAATCCTACAGTGTTTGAGATAGCCTCATCCGTAACCTACCATTTACCGCCCTATAAAGCGGCACCCGAGGGTTTTGATATCTATAACCACCACGGTATGATACGCAGAAGCAATCCTAATTTTTATGAATATGCCATGGGCGGAAAGACCGGTTATACCATGCTTGCCGGCAACACTTTAGTGACTTATGCCTCCAAGGATAATATGTCTTTAATTACGGTAGTACTTAACGGTCATAAAACACATTATACCGATACCAAGGCTTTGATGGAATTCGGATTTAATAATTTTAATAAAATTGAAGTGGATGACAACAATACGGATAAGCAGTCCATAGAAATAAGATTTATACAGGACTCTGAGAATTCACTGCCGTCTTTATCAAGTTCTCCTGCCCATAAAATAGTTTTACCTAACGGTGCAAAGGTCTCAGAAGTTACACACCGGCTTAACTATGATCCTACAATACTTAATAATAAAAATATAATTGCAAATATTGAGTATATGTACGGAGATAGACAGGTAGGCTCTTCTCCTCTTTACATAAGTGCCGATATAAACTCTGAACTTACGGATACCGATGTAAAAATAGCCAGCCCTTCTTCTCCTTATATTGATTATCATTATCATCATAATATTAATAATTATAAAGCTCGTAATATCCTATAAAGAAGCAAAAGAACTTGCTTTTTTGAGAGAAGAAAGAAGAAAACGCCGTATTATGTACGGCTGGTCAAAAGAAAAAATACACTTAAGTGAAAACAGCAGACGTAAAAAAGGTAGAAGAAATTTCTTTGATAAGAAAAATATTAAGGGGAAAGACTTGGATTTATAAAATTAATCCTGTATAATTATTATATATGCATTTACGGATGTAATTGCATATAAATATATTTTTAAGGAGCTATACTATGGACGGTATAATGAAGAATATAGATAAAGCCCAAGTTCATGTTTTAAAAGAACTTGTTGATTATAGAGAGGGGCAAATAGTAAGTAAGACCCTTGTTCAAAATAAGAATGTAAGCATTACTTTATTTGCTTTTGATAAGGATGAAGAAATCAGCACACACGAGTCTGACGGTGATGCTTTTGTAACCTGTATAGACGGGGTAGGCAAGCTTACTATAGACGGTAAGGAGTATATCGTAAAGGAAGGCGAGTCTGTGGTAATGCCGGCAAGACATCCTCATGCGGTGTATGGGCAGGAAAAGTTTAAAATGCTTTTGGTTGTAGTATTTTAATAAGTATCCTTTTAAATAAACACTCCCTATTTCAATCTTTGCAGCACTTGGTGCCGCTTGATAAAGTGAGTTCGAAATTTATCGAAACTTTAGAAACTTTATTAACGGCAATGCCGGTATGTTTAAAATAGGGAGTGTTTTTGCTTTATTTATTTTATAAAAATATTTTTGACAATTACTATGTGTTTTTTCTACGCAGTCTAAGCTGCTCTTTTTTTGTCTTTATAAAATCAAGTTCTTTTTTGCCGACCAATCTCATAGTCTTTATTGCATAGTATCCCTTACTTTGCTTGTTTCTTATCCTTATTTTCCCCCTTACATAGCCATGTTCCGGGCATTGGGCTATACAATAATAGTTTTTTTGCGAATCGACAAACCACCTTACCTTTTTCCTGAGCATACGGTTGCACTTGCAGCAGAGCATATCCTTTACTGTCTTGTCTTCCATAAGCACTTCTCTGCTCGAAAAACCTCTTGAAACATATTTGGCATATTCGGGAAATTTTACATAAATCTCCTCTTCCTTAGAGTCAGGGCTCCTATACAGATCCAAAGATTTATACACCTTCAAAGCTTCAAAATTGATTTTACTAAAAAGCAGGCTTGTATAGTAAGCATCATCCAAGGCATGGTGAAACTCTCCCTTTATAGGTAAGCCAAGAAACCTTACCGCCTTTTCTAAAGGCAGCCTTTCTTTAGGGTCTTCACATTTGTCCAAAGTAAATAGTTTTTGTATATCATAGTAAAATAAAGGATACTCAAAGAAGTTTTCCTGTTTATGATAAGCCATATTTCTTTGCAACTCACTCAGATCCATGCTTCCCCAAGTGCAAAACATAGGCTCTTGTCCCTCCATATAGCACCACTGCTTAAACTTACCTATAACGCTTAAAAACTTTTTCCCCTTATCCCTTAAATAATTTATATCAATATGTACCAATTCATATATCCTATGATGTATGTCATTATAAACTACAGGACTTATAAATTCATGAAACTTAGACATATATTCCAAGTTCTCATCAAGTTTCACAGCCCCTATCTCTATAATCTCAAAAGGAATAGCTTCAACCGCCCCCTCTTTACCGATAGGACTCTGATTCCACTCAAGATCAAGCACTATATATGTCCGCATATCAAAATCTCCTTACGGCAACACTTATATTGCTACACTAAACAGGCTCCGGGCACTCCGCTCATCAACTCCTCCATCACTTCCTTAACACTTTCCAGCTTTTTAGCCATCCAGGCATTGGCACCGCAAAATAAAAGTGCGTTATCGACATCGCCCCTTGCTGCGGATATCAAAGCATCAGTGATACAATACGGTATATCCACCCTATTGCACTTGCTAAGGCAGTCATAGCATTTTCTTACAGGAATATTGCCCTTATCGAGTCTTCTTAAAAATTCATTCTCTATAGCCCTACCCGGAAGCCCTGCGGGAGATACCGTAATTCTTATCTCCTCTTCCTTGGCATTAATATAAGCCTCCTTATAAGCTAAAGGTGCATCACATTCATGAGTGGTTACAAATCTTGTACCTACCTGCACACCGGCAGCTCCAAGCTTAAAAGCATGACTTACATCATTTTTGTTATATATACCTCCTGCCACTATCACAGGTATCTTTTTTTCATACTTATTCTCATACTCGGATACGACCTTGATTATATCCTCTATCTCCTTATCAAATATTTCTTTAAGATAGGTTTTGGATACTATCTTCGTATCCGCTCCGAGCCTGTGTAAATCATTGTTTGAAAAGCCCAGATGCCCTCCTGCCAAAGGTCCTTCTATAACTACCATATCAGCTGTGCTCTTATAATTTCTGTCCCACAGCCTAAGTATTACGGAAGCTGATTTTGCACTTGACACTATCGGAGCTATCTTGGTAACAAACTCCTTACATTTGTTATATATCTTCTGCGGCGCTTCTTCAAAAAGCTCTTTTCTAAGCTTCATACCCATCTTCACAAGTTCCGGCAAATCTAACGGCAGTCCTGCACCCGATACGATCACATCAGCCCCGTGCTTTATAGCCTCTTTTACATAATCGGCATAACCTACGGTAGCCACCATAATATTAAATCCTACCGCTCCCTTAGCCATAGTTCCGGCTATTTCTCTTGCTTTTTTAAGCTCGCTTGCTATAGCCCTTAAATTGGCAAACTTAGGTTTTTTTTCAAAGTCCGGCTCTCTAAAGCCTATCTGTGCCGAGGATATAAGTCCAAGTCCCCCCTCTCTTGCCACATTTCCGGCTAAAGAAGCAAGGCTTATGCCTACTCCCATTCCACCTTGCACTATAGGTTTTTCTATTATAAGGTCACCTATTTTCAAGTCCATATTGCTTAGCATAAATTCTCCTTAATTAAAGGCTTTAGTATTTTCTGTATCTTTCATACCTTTTTGATAAAAGCATTTCTTTACTTAACTTATATTTGTCTGCCAAAAATTCTATCAAAGCACTGTCTATATATCTGATAATGTCTTCCATATTTTCTGCTGTGGCAGGATGCGGCTCGGGTATAACTCTTTCCACTATACCGAGATTCTTTAACTCAGCCGAGGTAATCTTCATATCTTCCGCAGCTTCTTTGCAAAGTTTGGCATCTTTATAAAGTATTGAAGCAAATCCTTCAGGTGAAAGTATAGAATATATGGCATTTTCCATAATCCACACCTCATCGCTTACAGCCATTGCCAAAGCACCGCCGCTGCCGCCTTCCCCTATAACTATAGAAAGTATAGGAGTTTTCAGTCCGCTAAGCTCATATAGATTCCTTGCTATGGCTTCACCCTGTCCTCTTTCCTCAGCTTCTATACCGCAAAAAGCTCCCGGAGTATCTACCAGACACAGCACCGGTATGTCGAATTTTTCGGATAATTTCATTAACCTGAGCGCTTTTCTATAACCTTCGGGAGAAGGCATGGCAAAATTCCTTAATTTATTTTCCTTTAAGTTTTTACCTTTTTGCTGTGTTATAACTGTTATGGGTCTGCCATGGAACAATGCAATACCGCCCACTATGGCTTTATCATCGGCAAAATACCTGTCTCCATGAAACTCTATAAAGTCGGTAAATAACTTATCTATGTAGTCCTTAGCAGTCGGTCTGTCGCTCTTTCTTGATAAAAGCACACTTTCCCAAGCCGTACTTCTTTTATGCCTGACGCTAAGCTCTAAAACTTTTTTGTCAAGCTCCTTATCCAAGTCATTAAATGACAGCTCTTTTTTGGAATATACTCTTAATATATCGGCTATCAGTCTTTTTTGATCTTTTCTTTCCACTATTTTATCCACAAAACCGTGCTCCAGCAAAAACTCCGCCCTTTGGAATCCTTCCGGCAGTTTAGCACCTATTGTCTGAACTATAACTCTCGGTCCTGCAAAACCTATAAGCGCCTTAGGCTCGGCAAGTATTACATCTCCAAGCATGGCAAATGAAGCTGTAACTCCCCCCATAGTAGGGTCTGTGAGTACGCTTATAAAAAGTAGCCCCTCATCAGACAGTCTTTTCAAAGCTGCCGAAGTTTTTGCCATCTGCATAAGGGATACTATTCCCTCCTGCATTCTTGCTCCTCCCGAGCAGGAGTATATGATTACAGGTAATCTCTCACTTATTGCTCTTTCTATCATGCAGCAAAGTTTTTCACCTACATTTTTACCCATAGAGCTCATCATAAATCTGGCATCACATACAGCTATGGCTACTTCTATATCCTCTATCTTTCCCTTTCCGGTAACCACCGCCTCGTCAAGCTTGGATTTTTCCTTAGCCTCCTGTATCTTTTCTTCATATCCCGGGAAATTAAGCGGATTGGATATGGGCATCTGCTTGTTCCATTCCTCAAAACTTGATTTGTCACAAATCATTTCTATACGCCTGTAGGCATGAACCCTAAAGTATGCAAGGCACTTGGGGCATATATAGAAATTTGCCCTTACATCCTCCGCATATATCAAAGCATTGCACTTTTTGCACTTTCTCCACATACCTGCAGGAGGTCCGCTTATTTTTAAGTCCGTATCACTATGACTTTCCGTTTTATTTTTATCCAAACCTATATAGGTTTTCTTAAACATATCCCTTAACATCTTTTTCCTCCGTAACGCCATACGATACTGATATACTTTGACACAAATATATATCATCTCAAAAAATAATATAGCTATAAGTTTTTATAAAATAACAGAACTTAATTTAGCATATAAATAACACCGACAAACTTATAAAAAACGATGCACTAGCTTAAGTACTGTTTAAAATGCGTTTCTATAAAATGCGTATCCGTATCTCCGTTTTTATATGCCTCATGGTTTATGATCTCATAGTCAAAGTCAATGTTGGTATCCACTCCCTCGATTACCATTTCCCCAAGAGCAGATCTCATCTTAGCTATTGCTTCATCCCTGTCTTTTGCATACACTATAAGTTTTAAAAGCATGGAATCATAATTTGGCGGAATCTTATAACCCACATATATATGAGAGTCCACCCTTACTCCGTTGCCGTTTGCCAAATGAAGATTCTTTATCGTACCCGGAGAAGGTCTGAAATTAAACCTCGGATTTTCCGCATTGATCCTACACTCTATTGCATGCCCCCTTATAACTATGTCTTCCTGCTTAAGTCCAAGCGGCTTGCCTGCTGCTATATTTATCTGTGCCTTTATAAGATCCACTCCGGTAACAAGTTCAGTAACCGGATGCTCCACCTGTATTCTGGTATTCATTTCCATAAAATAAAAATTTTTATCTTTATCAAGCAGGAATTCTATAGTGCCGGCATTGACATAGGAGCAAGCCTTTGCCGCCTTTATAGCCGCCTCTCCCATACTTTTTCTGAGTTTCTCATCTATAGCAATACTTGGAGCCTCTTCAATAACCTTTTGATGCCTTCTTTGAATAGAGCAGTCTCTTTCTCCAAGATGTATTACATTGCCATACTCATCCGCAAGGATTTGGAACTCTATATGTCTCGGCTTTTCTATATACTTTTCCATATACATGCTGTCGTCCGAAAAGCCCTTTATGGATTCCTGCTGTGCGGTTATAAACTTTTCTCTAAAATCCTCTATACCGTAGGATATTCTCATACCCTTGCCACCGCCGCCGGCAGCCGCTTTGATCATAAGAGGAAAGCCTATCTCCTTTGCTATCTTCTCGGCTTCTTCCACATCCACTACAGCCCCTTCCATACCGGGAACAACAGGTACCCCTGCCTTAATCATAGTATTTCTTGCAGCCGCCTTATCTCCCATCATACTGATAATATCGCTGCTTGGACCTATAAATTTTATATTACACTCATCGCAATGCTTTGCAAATTTGGCATTTTCCGATAAAAAACCGAAACCCGGATGTATGGCATCCGCACCTATTGCAAGAGCCGCACTTAAAATTCTTGACATATCAAGATAGCTTTTGGTCGAAGGAGCAGGTCCTATACATATAGCCTCGTCTGCCAACATAGTATGAAGGCTGTCTCTATCCGCTTCCGAAAATACGGCTACACTTTTAATGCCTAACTCTCTGCACGCTCTTATAATACGCAATGCTATCTCACCACGATTTGCTATAAGTATTTTTTGAAACATATCTCCACCCGTATCTTTTTAATTTCCTGAAGTTTTGCTACTTTCCTATCATGAAGGTAAGCTCTGCCTGTACTGCTATCTCACCGTCAACTGTTGCGGTTGCCTTTCCGACTCCTAAAGGACCCTTTATCCTTATAAGCTCACATTCCAGTCTTAGTTTATCACCCGGAACGACTTTTCTTTTAAACTTTGCATTATTAATAGCTGCAAAGTAGGCTATCTTCCCCTTATTTTCTTCTAAGGAAAGTATAGCCACCGCTCCGGTCTGTGCCAGTGCCTCTATGATAAGCACCCCCGGCATTACAGGTTCAGCCGGAAAATGTCCCTTAAAATGGCTTTCGGTAAAACTTACACTCTTATAAGCTATCGCCTTTTCTCCCGGTGTTAAACTCTCTACACAGTCTATAAGTAAAAAAGGGTGTCTGTGAGGTATTATTTCTTCTATTTCTTTAATTCCTAACATCCTGTTCTCCTATCTTATCCTAAAAAGCGGCTGTCCGAACTCTACTACCGACTCATCTTTTACAAGTACGGCTTCCACCACACCGTCAAATTCGCTTTCAATCTCATTCATCAGCTTCATCGCCTCTATAATGGCGATTACCTGTCCCTTTTTAACACTGTCTCCTACGCTTACAAAAGGCTTGGCATCAGGAGAAGGGGAGGAATAAAAGGTACCCACCAAAGGAGAGGTTACAATATTTTCATTATCCATATGTAAGGACTCTTCCTGAACTTCACTTGTCTCTACTTCGTAATGAACCTCTGCCTTATTAGCCTTTACAATATTTTCTTTCTGATTTACCTTAACTGTTTTAGCAGTTTTTTTCCTTATAACTATTTTTTCAGTCTCGGTTTCATATACAAATTTGTCTATCTCATTTTTCTTAGCAGCTTCCATTAAAGCTATCAAATCTTTAAGTTCCATATTACAGTCTAAGCCTCATATTTTTTAAATACTATAGTTGCATTATGTCCGCCAAAACCGAGAGAATTGCTTATAGCTACATTTACCGGCATACTGACACCGCTTCCCTTGCAGTAATCCAAATCACAGTCCTCATCGGTATTTTCAAGTCCTACGGTTTTATGTAAATATGAATCCTCTATGGACTTAACACATACTACTGCTTCAACACCGCCGGCGGCACCTAAAAGGTGTCCTACCATGGACTTGGTGGAGTTTATCTTAAGTTTATAAGCATGTTCGCCAAAAGCAAGTTTTATAGCCTTGGTTTCAAATAAATCATTATAATAAGTACTTGTTCCATGAGCATTTACATAGTCAACATCCTCAGGAGCAAGTTCAGCATCCTTAAGTGCATACTCCATAGCCTTGGCAGCTCCCGAGCCGTCCTCAGCCGGAGAGGTTATATGGAAGGCATCACAGGTAGCTCCGTACCCTACTATCTCCGCATAGATTTTTGCCCCTCTTTGCTTTGCATGCTCAAGCTCCTCAAGTATTAAAATACCTGCTCCCTCTCCCATTACAAAACCTGCTCTGTCCTTATCAAAAGGTATGGAGGCTCTTGTTTTATCTTCGGTGGTGTTAAGTGCGGTAAGTGTCGCAAATCCTGCCACTCCTATAGGAGATATGGAAGCTTCCGATCCTCCTGCAAGCATGACCTCAGCCTCACCGTAAGCTATACTTCTGAACGCCTCGCCTATGGAGTGTGTTCCGGTCGCACAGGCGGTAACAATATTTATATTCTTTCCTCTGAGTCCGAATTGTATGCCTACATTACCTGCCGCCATATTGGAAATCATAAGCGGAACAAGCAGCGGAGCTACTCTTGAAGGTCCTTTATCAAGAAGCTTTGAGTGCTCTCTTTCCATAGCCTGAAGACTTCCTATTCCTGAGCCTACGGATACTCCCACTCTAAAGCTGTCTTCTTTTTCCATATCAATTTTAGCATCTTCCAAAGCTTCTTTTGCAGCAGCCACAGCATATTGTGAAAATGCTTCCATACGCTTTGCCTGTTTTGCATCCATAAAATTCTTTGCATCAAAACCCTTAAGCTCGGCTGCAAGTTTAGCCTTAAAATCGGAAGTATCGAAATAGCTTATAGGCTCTATTCCGCACACCCCTTCCTTACAAGAGTTCCAGAAATCACTTACATTAAGCCCTATAGGAGTTATAGCACCCAAACCCGTTATGACTACCCTTCTTTTCATCTAAAATCTCCTTAATGTTAAAATACTTATTTGCTCAAAAGCCGTACAGACTTATATATTAAGTTACAGTTAAGCTAGTACATTGTTCGCAAAATAAGTATACTAAAAACGATGAATATTTTTCTGAGTGTGTACATCAAAAAACGCAGGCGTAGTGGGGCTACGCTGAGGATTTTTGATGTATGCAATCAGGAAAAGATACAAGTTATTTGGTATAGTTATTTAAGAAACGATGTACTAGTGCATAGTATCATTATTTAGTCTTATTACTGTTTTGTTAATAGATTGTAACAAATACATAATAAAGGGAATCGAGATTTACCCTACTTTTGCTGTTATTAATTAAATATCAATAATACATTACACTAGCGCTTCTTCGTCAAAAAAACACCTACATATATAATCCGCCGTCCACACAGAGCACTTGACCGGTTATATACCTTGCTTCCTCTGAAGAAAGGAAGCAGACTGCATTAGCTATATCCTCCGCCTTTCCGAAGGCCTTCACAGGTATGTTTTGCACCACCGCCTCTTTTATGCTGTCCGAAAGTACGGCAGTCATATCCGTTTCTATAAATCCGGGAGCTATTGCATTGACCGTGATCCCTCTTGAAGCAAGTTCTCTTGCTGCTGACTTTGTCATACCTACCATACCTGCCTTAGCTGCCGCATAATTGACCTGACCGGCATTACCCATTACTCCGGATACTGATGATATATTAATAATTCGTCCGCTTCTTGCCTTTATCATAGCTCTGCTTACAAGCTGCATACAGTTAAAAGCCGACTTCAAGTTACTTTCTATTACCTTATCGAACTCTTCTTCGCTCATCTTCATAAGCAAATTGTCTTTGGTTATACCTGCATTGTTAACCAGTATATCAAGCTTGGAATGTTTTTCCAGTATATAGTCGATCATTTGTTTGCTGTCTTCATATTTTGAGACATCACACTTATATATCTCACCATCCCCGTTAAGTGACTTAATAAGTTCAAGAGTTTCCTTAGCCTTGTCTTCGGAACCTCTGTAATTAACTATAATATAGGCTCCCTCACTGCTAAGCTTAAGTGCTATGGCTCTTCCTATTCCCTTTGCCGCACCTGTAACAAGTGCCACTTTTTTATCTAATCTCATATAAGCTCCTCCAAAATAAAGTGTAATCCGTTTACTTATTTAAGAACTTTTGCTACAGACCCAATTCCTTTATAACATTGTTCATATCTTCAACAGTTTCTATAGAGTAAACCTTTGCTTCTTTATCTATCTTTTTTACAAAACCGCTAAGCACCTTCCCCGGACCGATCTCAATAAAAGTATCCACTCCTTCTTTTAACATATTTCTTATACTCTGCTCGAATCTTACAGAGCCGAATACCTGCTTTCTTAAAAGTTCTTTGATATCTTTATCATCATAGACAAACTCCGCTGTATAATTAGCTACATAAGGTATGGTAGGTTTTTTTATCTCCACATTTTTGAGATACTCATAAAGCTTATCCCCTGCAGGCTTTAGAAGCCCCGAATGAAAGGGTCCGCTTACATTAAGCGGCAAGACTCTTTTAGCACCCGCTTCTTTAAGTTTTTCACCTGCCTTTTCAACTGCTTCAACTGTTCCGGAAATAACTATCTGCCCCGGGCAATTGTAATTGGCTATCCATACATTTTCTATATCTTTAAGGCAGTCTTCTATAACAGCCGCATCAAGGTTTAAGACTGCCGCCATTGTTCCTACTCCTAAGGGTACCGCTTCTTGCATAAGCTTGCCCCTATGCCTTGCCAAAACTATAGCGTCTTCTTCGGATATAGCCCCTGCAAGGTATAATGCCTCATATTCTCCAAGGCTCAGCCCTGCACACACATCAGCTTTTAGGGCAGTTTTTTCTATAACTTTTAACATGGCAATGCCTGTTGTTACCATAGCTGACTGTGTATATTCCGTCATATCAAGCTTCTTGTTTTCAGTAAACACCAGTTCTTCCATATCAAGGTCTAAAAGCCTTGAAGCATTTTCATATACTTTCTTTGCCGCTTCATCATACTTTGCAAAGCTTTCACCCATACCACATTTTTGTGCTCCCTGTCCCGGGAATAAAAAGGCTGTCTTCATAAAAAATCCTCATTCTATATAATAGGGAAACACCGATTAATATTTTCACTTCAGTAATTTATTAATTCAGTGTTTCCCTTCTTTACCAACTGTTCAAATTAATCAAATATCATTAAGAAAACTTGCTTAATGTCTTTCCTGCCAAATCCTTAACTTCTGATATTATTTCTTCTATAATTTCTTTACAACTTTGCTCTTTACTTACAAGACCTGCTATCTGACCTGCCATAACGGTTCCGTCAGTTATATCACCTTCCTGTACCGCCTTTCTGAGCGCTCCCAGGGTAAGGTACTCAAGCTCTTCAAAACTCTTGCCTTCACCTTCAAGTCTTGCATACTCTCTTGTCATATTATTTCTTAAGCAACGTACCGGATGTCCGTGACTTCTTCCGGTAACTACGGTATCTATATCCTTTGCGGCTATTACTCTGTTTTTATACTCCTGATGTACAGTTGATTCATTAGCCACTAAAAATCTTGTACCCATCTGTATGCCCTCTGCACCAAGTATAAGTGCAGCAAGCATTCCTCTACCGTCAGCTATACCTCCGGCAGCGATCACAGGTATACCCACTGCCGAACATACTTGTGGAAGCAAGGACATAGTGGTAGACTCTCCTATATGACCTCCCGCTTCACAACCTTCAACAACTACAGCCTGTGCTCCGACTCTTTCCATACGCCTTGCCTGTGCCACCGAAGCAACTACGGGTATAACCTTGATGCCTGCTTCATGCCACATGTTTATATACTTTTCAGGCGAGCCCGCACCTGTAGTTACGACCTTTACCCCTTCTTCAACCACTAACTGGGCTATATCACCTGCATGAGGAGATAGAAGCATGATATTAACACCAAAGGGCTTATCTGTCAGTTCCCTTGCCTTTCTTATCTCATCTCTTACAACTTCACTTGGGGCATTTGCCGCACCTATAAGTCCCAATCCTTTGGCATTGCTTACTGCCGCTGCAAGATTATGCTCCGCAACCCATGCCATGCCTCCTTGTATTATAGGATATTCAATTCCAAGTAACTCTGTGATTCTGGTATTCATACATACTCCTGACTAATTTTATTTTTATATCAATTACCTTATTTAAGTAACAGCCTAGCTGTTAAAAACAATTACAACTAAGCTGCTCTTTAAAATCTATATCTATTAAACTTCTACGCCCTTGTCCTGTAAGTAAGCTACAACAGCTCCTACAGTTGTTATTTTCTCTAAGTC
>CAJPUK010000052.1 GCA_905373785.1 uncultured Johnsonella sp.
GCAGGAGTTTATTCAAAGATTCTCTGCAAATGCTTCAAAGTCAAAGCAGGCTACTTCAAGAAAGAGGGCATTGGAAAAGATAGAGCTTGATGATATCAGACCTTCTTCAAGAAAGTATCCTTACATAGACTTTAGACCTAACAGAGAAATAGGCAATGAAGTACTTAGTGTTGAAGGGCTTTCAAAGACCATAGACGGAGTTAAGGTGCTTGATAATATAAGCTTTGTGCTTAATCGTGATGATAAGGTAGCCTTGGTAGGTCCTAATGAAAGAGCAAAAACAGTGCTTTTTAAGATACTTGCAGGTGAGATGGAGCCTGATGAGGGTAATTATAAGTGGGGTATAACCACTACACAAAGTTATTTCCCAAAGGACAACAGTAAGATATTTGCCGGAGAAGAGACTATAGTAGAGTGGCTCACACAGTATTCCGAAAATAAAGATACAACCTATGTCAGAGGTTTCCTCGGTCGTATGCTTTTTGCCGGAGATGACGGTGTAAAGAAGGTAAAGGTGCTTTCAGGAGGAGAAAAGGTAAGATGCATGCTGTCAAAGCTTATGATAAGCGGAGCCAATGTACTTATGCTTGACGAGCCTACCGACCACCTTGATATGGAAAGTATTACCGCACTCAATAACGGACTTATGAAGTTTTCAGGCGTACTTATATTCTCCTCAAGAGACCATCAGGTAGTGCAAACAACTGCCAACAGAATTATGGAAATAATTAACGGTAAGTTGGTGGATAAACTTACCACATACGATGAATATCTTGATTCGGATGAGATGGCAAGAAAGAGATTCACCTTTACCGTGTCAGAGGCTGAAGAGAGTGATGATTAGTAAAGGGGAGTATTATAAGCTATGAAAAAAATGATTTCGTGGAATGTCAACGGCTTAAGAGCCTGTGTGACTAAGGGTTTTCTTGACTTTTTTAAAGAGATTGATGCGGATATATTTTGCCTGCAGGAAACTAAGCTTAGTGAAGGGCAGATAGAGCTTGACCTTTTAGGCTACTACGATTATTGGAATTATGCGGATAAAAAGGGCTATTCCGGAGTAGCTGTATTTACCAAAGAAAAGCCGTTAAGTGTAAGCTACGGACTCGGTATAGATGAGCATGACCATGAAGGCAGAGTTATTACCTTAGAGTTTGATGATTATTATGTAATTACCTGCTATACTCCAAACTCAAAGAGTGAGCTTGCAAGGCTTGACTACCGTATGACTTGGGAAGATGATTTTTTAAACTATGTAAAGAAGTTGGATGAGAAAAAGCCGGTAATATACTGTGGAGACTTAAATGTAGCACATAAGGAAATAGATCTTAAAAATCCGAGCAGTAACAGAAAAAATCCGGGATTTACAGATGAAGAAAGAGAAAAGATGAGCATAGCCCTAGATGCGGGCTTTGTTGACACATTCAGAAAATTATATCCCGATGCAAAGGATATGTATTCGTGGTGGTCATATAGGGCGTCTGCCAGAGCCAAGAATGTAGGCTGGCGTATAGATTATTTTATAGTGTCACAAAGGCTTGAAGGAAAAATAAAAGATGCCAAGATACATATGGATATAACCGGCTCTGATCATTGTCCGGTAGAGCTTGAGATAGATGTATAAAATATGCAAAAAGAAGAAGTTGTACTCTATATAGAAAAAAAGTATAAGGTAAAGCCTGTATTCCCGTGGGCACCTAAGGCAGCTCACATAGTATTTAAGCATAGCAACAATAAAAAATGGTTTGCCTTAATTATGCAAGTTACAGGAGATAAACTTGGACTTGAAACAAAAAATATCATGGATGTGATTAACTTAAAATGTGATACGGACTTATCGGCAAATATAAGGATGAGCAAGGGGATATTGCCGGCTTATCATATGAATAAGAAGCATTGGATATCTGTGATTTTAGATGAAAGAGTGGCGGATGATACTGTAAAGTCACTTATAGATTTAAGTTTTGAACTTACAGCAGTAAAAAAGTAATAAGCGAAAAGTTGTGATTTAAGAAAAGCAAAGCCAAATATAGCTTTTATTGACTTTGTGTTTTGTAAATAATAAAACAGAGGTAAAGTCATGAAAATAAAAATATACAAAGAGAAGGCTTATATTTATCCTTTGGGGATCGTCACACATAAAGACGGATTTCATATAAGTGCGGTATCTTCTTCAGCATCACTTTTTTTGCTTTTGTATCATAGAAATGAAGAAGAGTTTTGTGAAAAAATAGAATTTCCCAAGGAATATAGAGTAGGGAATGTATGGTTCATGAGCATAAGTTGTGACAAGGCAGATGAGATAGAAGAACTTTTTTGTATGGAATACAACTTAAGTGATGGGGTAGCGGCTTTTCCCGACCCCTACGGCAAAAGTTACAGCGGAAGGGATAGCTACAAAAAAGCAGAGCAGCTTTACAATATAAAAAGAAGCCCGATAATTTTAAGCGATTTTGACTGGGGATCAGACAAGCCTATAGGACGGGATTTTAATGAGACCATAATCTATAAAATGAGCGTAAGAGGTTTTACCAAATCCCCAAGTTCAAAGTCTGTACATAAGGGAACATTTACTGCTATAGTTGATGAAGACAAACTTAATTTTCTAAAAAAACTCGGAGTAAATGCCATAGAGCTTTTACCCTCTCAGGAGTTTGAAGAGCTTATGTTTGAAAGCAGCTATAAAGCAAAGCAGGGCATAGAAGCTACCGGAAAAATCAATTACTGGGGCTATACGAAGGCATATCATTTTGCACCTAAGGCAAGTTTTTGTACCGGAAAAAACAGAAATCCAAACTTTGAATTCAAAAAAATGGTAAAAAAGCTGCATGAGCATGATATTGAAATCATACCTGAATTTTATTTTACCACAGATATGCCGGAAGAGTATATACTGTCCGTACTGAGGTATTGGCATATTGAGTACCATATAGACGGTGCCCATATAGTAGGCAGAAATTTATCGGCCAGTATAGCAAAAGACCCTTACCTTAGTAATATGAAGTTGATTGCACAGTTTTGGGAAGGCGATATATCAAGTAAGAAAAACTTTGTTGCGCTATGTAATGATAGCTTTCAAAATGAGATGAGAAGAGTCCTAAAAGGTGATGATGCTATGCTTGAGAGTCTTATAAGAAATATCTCATATCAGGATAAAAATATAGTAAAGGTCAATTATATAGCGGATATAAAGGGATTTAGCCTCTGGGATCTTGTAAGTTATGATATTAAGCATAATGAGCAAAACGGCGAAAATAATAAAGACGGTACAGATAATAATTTTTCATGGAATTGCGGTATAGAGGGAGCTACAAGAAAAAAACAGGTATTAAGTTTAAGGCATAGGCAACTTAGGAATGCCTCTATTTTGCTGTTTTTAAGTAAGGGAGTGCCTATGCTTACATCTTCTGATGAAGTAGGGCAAAGTAAGCTGGGAAACAACAATACATATTGTCAGGATAATGAGCTCTCATGGTTTAATTGGAAACTTTTAAAAAAGAACGAACAAATATATAAATGGTTTTGTTTTATAATAGATTTTAGGAGAAAACATCCGGTATTTTACGGCAAGGAAGCGGTACGAAATATGGACTACCTTGCCTGCGGTATGCCTGATGTGTCATATCATGGAACTAAGATATGGAAACTCGAGTTAGAGCCTTATAAAAGGCAGCTTGGTATACTTTATTGCGGAAAGTATGCCAAAAAAGAAGATGAAGGTTTTGATAATGATTTCTATGTTATGTATAATATGCACTGGGAAGAGCATGAGTTCGACCTTCCCAGACTAAAAAACAATTTAGCTTGGTATGTTTGCATAGATACTTCTTTGGAAGAAAATTACGGATTTTATGAGGAAGGTTTAGAGCCGGCTTTAGGAAATAATTTAAGTTATAAGTTAAAAGCAAGAAGCATAGCAGTGCTTAAAAGCAAGGAGAAATAAAGTCAGATGAACGTATTTGATATTATAGGTCCGGTAATGATAGGACCTTCAAGCAGTCATACAGCAGGTGCGGCAAGGCTTGGAAAAGTAGCAAAAATTATGTTCGGAAAGGACATAAAAAAAGCCCATATATATATGCACGGAAGTTTTGCAAAAACCGGAAAGGGACACGGAACGGATAAGGCTATTATAGCGGGGCTTTTAGGTATGGAGCCGGATAATGAAAATCTAAGATACAGTTTTGAGATTGCCAAAGAGCAGGGCTTGGAGTTTGAGTTTAGTGAGATAAAACTTGAAAATGTGCATCCGAATACTGTAAGAATAGAACTTGTCGGTGAGAATGATGACAAACTTAGCATGGAGGGCTCCTCGGTAGGCGGAGGAAGTATACTGGTGTACAAACTTAATAACTATGAAGTCAATCTGAATTTTGAAAATCCGAGTATAGTAGTAGTACATACCGACTATCCGGGAGTTATAGCAAAGGTTACGGATGAACTTTATAAATACGGCGTAAATATATGCGACTTCCACCTTTCAAGAAAAAGCAAGGGCGGAGAAGCACTTATGACCATAGGGATGGACTCTATGCCGGATAGGAAGATAGAAGAAGATATATACGCTATAGACTATGTAAGTGCGGTCAATATATTAGACAGGTTATAATTCAAGTTTGTTTCAAATAAAGTATAGAAATGTGGTTTAAATATGCAAATAAAATATAATTCGTTGTCGGCAGTTGCCGATTTGGCTATAGAAAACAATATGAGCATATCTGAGCTTGTTATTAAAGAACAGGCTGAAAGTATGGGACTTAGCGAAGCTGAAATTAAAGCGAAGATGCTTGAAAGATATAATATAATGAAGAGGGCAAAGGAAGAAGGCTTAAAAGAGGGTTTGGTATCTGTAAGCGGTCTTACCGGAGGTGATGCCTTAAAACTTTACAAATATAGAGAAAAAGGTGTAAATATTTGCGGAGGTATTTTTACCAAGGGGCTTTCATATGCCTTGGCAGTCAATGAATATAATGCCGCTATGGGTAAGATAGTGGCAACTCCTACAGCAGGAAGCTGCGGAATACTTCCGGCAGCCATGATAACCATGCAGGAAGAGCATGGATTCAGTGATGAAGAAATAGTAGAGGCTATGTTTACGGCATCGGCTGTAGGTATGGTAGTGGCTACAATAGCCAATGTTTCAGGGGCAGAGGGAGGTTGCCAGGCGGAGTGCGGCTCAGCCTCGGCTATGTCGGCAGCAGCTATATGTGAGCTTTTTAAGGCAGGACCTAAAGCCTGTATCAATGCAGTGGCTATAACTTTTAAGAATGTACTTGGACTTGTGTGCGATCCGGTAGCGGGACTTGTAGAAGTACCCTGTGTAAAAAGAAATGCCTCAGGTGTGGCAACAGCCTTCATGGCGGCACAGCTGGCTATGAGCGGAATAGAGAGTAAGATACCGGTCGACGAGACCATACTTACTATGAAGAGGGTAGGGGATACGATGAGTACAAGCTTAAAGGAGACCGCAGAGGGGGGACTTGCAGTAACTCCTTGCGGCTGTGCTATCAGTAAAAGAATTTTAGGTTAGTAGTTTTATAGAATACAAACCTTGGCTCGTCACGCATTTCCTTGTAAAGTTATATTAGACTCATTTTCCATAGCATAATATTATACCCTAAAAAGCCCCGTAAACTAAGCACTAACACAATATATAGTTATTTTGCCTTGACCGAACACAATATAAGGTATATACTTAGACTTGCAAAAATTAATACACTCAACTTAGGAGGGGATTTTGGCAGCTTGTGATTGGGGCTGTCGAAATCCTATTCTAACCTATGAAAGTGCATTTTAATTAAATATAATTTATTTGCTAAAGTGGAGAGGTTGCTATGAGGATTATAAAAAGAAGTGGTGTAGAACTGGATTTTGATATCAGCAAGATAATATGTGCAGTCGAAAAAGCCAATGCGGTAGTCAAGGAAGATGAAAAACTTAGCAGGGAGCAGATAGAAGATGTTGCAAGTAAGGTTGAAGCTGCTTGTCTTAACATGAACAGATCCGTAGGTGTGGAAGAGATACAGGATATGGTTGAGAATGAAATTATGGCACATAAGGCATTTGAGGTTGCCAGAAAATACATAACTTACAGATATATACAAAACCTGAAAAGAAAATCCAATACTACAGATGAGAAAATATTGTCCTTGATAGAGTGTGATAATGAAGAGGTAAAACAGGAAAATTCCAATAAAAATCCTACAGTAAGCTCGGTTCAAAGAGATTACATGGCAGGTGAAGTATCTAAAGATTTGACGGAAAGGATACTTCTATCACCGGATATAGTTGAGGCACATAAAGAGGGGATATTACATTTCCATGATTCGGATTATTTTGCCCAGCATATGCATAACTGTGATCTTGTAAACCTAGAAGATATGTTGCAAAACGGTACAGTTATTTCGGGAACCTGTATAGAAAAGCCGCACAGTTTTTCTACGGCTTGTAATATAGCCACACAGATTATTGCACAGGTGGCATCCAGTCAATATGGAGGTCAGAGCATATCTTTAGCACACCTTGCTCCCTTTGTGGATGTAAGCAGACAAAAGATCAGGGCTGAGCTTGAAGCCGAGCTTTACGGCGTAGCTTTAAGTGAGGAAAAGAAAGAACTGATCGTAGATAAAAGACTCAGAAGTGAAGTCAATAAGGGAGTACAGACTATACAGTATCAGGTAGTTACCCTTATGACCACTAACGGACAGGCACCGTTTATTACGGTATTTATGTACTTAAATGAGGCTAAGTCAAAGCAGGAAAAAGAAGACCTTGCAATGATCATAGAGGAAATGATAACACAAAGACACAGGGGGGTTAAGAATGAAAGCGGAGTTTGGATTACTCCGGCATTCCCTAAACTGATATATGTGTTGGAAGAAGATAATATATACCCCGATTCAAGGTACTATTACCTTACTAAATTGGCGGCAAAATGCACGGCGAAAAGGTTAGTTCCGGACTATATATCAGAAAAGAAAATGCTTGAGCTTAAGGTAGATAAACTCGGCAGGGGGAATTGCTATACCTGTATGGGTTGCAGAAGCTTCCTTACTCCCTATGTAGACGAAGAGGGTAAGCCTAAGTATTACGGAAGATTTAACCAGGGTGTTGTAACCGTTAACCTGGTTGATGTGGCTTTAAGCAGCGGTTCGGATATGGAGAAGTTCTGGGATATATTTGAAAAAAGGCTTGAGCTTTGTCATAAAGCTCTTAGGGCAAGACATGAAAGACTGCTTGGAACTTTATCGGATGTTGCGCCGATACTTTGGCAATATGGAGCATTGTCAAGGTTGGAGAAAGGTGAGCCTATAGATAAACTCCTTTACGGAGGGTATTCGACATTAAGCCTCGGTTATGCCGGACTGTATGAGTGCGTAAAATATATGACGGGGAAAAGTCATACGGATGAAGAGGCTAAACCTTTTGCACTTAGGGTTATGCAGTATATGAATGATAAGTGTACCGAGTGGAAAATCAAGGAAAATATAGACTACTCCTTATATGGAACACCTCTTGAGTCAACTACCTATAAATTTGCCAAGTGTTTGCAAAAAAGATTCGGTATTATCGAGGGAATTACCGATAAGAGTTATATTACCAACAGCTACCATGTTCATGTGTCTGAAAAAATAGATGCATTTACCAAGCTTAAATTTGAAAGTGAATTTCAAAAGCTTTCACCCGGCGGTGCTATAAGTTATGTTGAAGTTCCGAATTTACAAAATAACTTGGATGCGGTTATGAGCTTACTTAAGTTTATATATGATAATATTATGTATGCGGAGCTTAATACCAAGTCCGATTATTGTCAGGTGTGCGGATATGATGGAGAGATACTTATAAATGAAGATGATACCAAGCTTTTGTGGGTGTGTCCTCATTGCGGCAATAAGGATCAAAATAAACTTAATGTAGCCAGACGTACTTGCGGTTATATAGGAACGCAGTTTTGGAATCAGGGAAGGACACAGGAAATCAAAGACAGAGTATTGCATTTATAATACCCCCCTTTCTCAGTGCTAAAGCAGAGAGAGTTTTAGAAAGTAAGGCATCAGTCTTTGTTTTATAATCAGCTTGTACCGGTGTTTCGTATATCGTTTTTTAGAAGTTAAAGTTTTAAATTACTTGCTATATCCAAATGTTGTTGGTAGTAAGTAAAGTTGGCTTTAGGAGTATGGCTATAGTCTTTCTTGTATAATCAGCTTTCACCGCAGTGGAGCGTAATAGGTTTTCAGAAGTTACGGTTTTATTCTTTATTCTATAGTAAGATTCTTTGGTATAAAAGTAAGGTGAGGCTGTAGAATAAGAGGGCCGAAAGGATTTTACTTATGAAATATGCAAATATAAAGTACTATGATGTGGCAAACGGTCCGGGTGTCAGAACCAGTCTTTTTGTATCCGGTTGTACGCACAGGTGTGAGGGCTGTTTTAACGAAATAGCCTGGGATTTTGACTATGGAAGGGAGTTTACCAAGGAAACTATAGACGAGATAGTAGATTCGCTTAGGGAAGATTATATAGCAGGAATTACCTTACTTGGCGGTGAACCTATGGAAAAGGTAAATCAGGTGGAGCTTATAAAGCTTTTGAGAGAGTTAAAAACAATCTATCCCGGTAAAACTGTGTGGTGCTACACGGGATACACCTATGATGAGGATTTTAAACAGGGTGCAAGAGCTTATACCGAAGTTAGCGATGAGTTTTTGAATCTGGTGGATGTGCTTGTTGACGGAAAATTTATAATATCTTTAATGGATATAAGACTTAAGTTTAGAGGCAGCTCCAATCAAAGAATTATAGACATGAATCAAACAAGAAAAAATAATGAAATAACATTGTGGGAAGGCTAAGTTTATTACTTGGAAAATGTTCGGTGCATGTAATCAGGAAAAGAGACAAGTTATTTGGAATACTTATTGTAAGAAATGATGAATTAGTTGCTACAGGAAGTTTGGACTTTTATAAACTTAAGTATTTATGATATATTACAGTGGAGCGTTGTCAAGAAACATATTTTGATAAAGGCTCCACTTATCTTTTAGGGGGAAATAATTTATGGATTTTATGGAGTTTATTAATACACCTGCCGGTGCTATAGGTATGCTTATGTTAGGAGTTTTGATCATTTGTATATGGGCTGTAATTCATTTTTCATATTTATACAAAAAAGAAAAAAGTGTTGTTGTCAAATGGTTTAATGCAACCCATGCAGTACTTACCTTTATTAATGATAAAAACATACAAATATACGGAGGAGTTATACCTAACAGGGCTTGGAGAAAGTCAGAAAGAAATACTTTAAGGGAGTATTGGTACATAACCGATGCAAATTCCCTGAATGAAAATGTAAACTCTCTTATGAAATACGGTCACAGAAGTGAGTATATAAATAAAGGTAATGAAGGTGATATAGGCGCTTGGGATTACAGCAGAGCCATGTCCTTGCTTTCCTCAGGCTATGTATGTGCTTACATCGGCAAGCAGGAGGCACTTGATCGCTCACTTGAGATTGCAAAGATAATACAATCCTCATATACTTCATGGGATGATTTTATGAATTCATATTTAAAAGGTTATGAGTATTGGTCAAATCATACTCCAAAGGGAAGATGGCAGATATATGAGAATTTAAGAAAACAAAAAAACAGTTTGTATAATATTCCTTGGAACTTGGAGCTTAAGAGGGAGTGGTAGTTTTTTAGTAAAATTCATCAAAGAAGAGGGGTTATATTTACTTAATATCATTTTCATCTTTATCAAAAAAACTAAAGATATTTAATTTTTATTTATAAATCAGACGAAGATGAATTTCGGCAGCTTTTATATTTACTATGCTGTCTGCGGATTAATATGCTATAATAATAGCTTAGAATTATAACAAGTTAGAAAGGTTTAAGTATGGATAAGATTATTTTAACAGGGGATAGACCTACCGGAAAGCTGCATCTTGGGCATTATGTAGGTTCTCTTAAAAGAAGAGTGTTATTGCAAAACTCAGGAGAATATAAGAAAACTTTGATCATGATAGCGGATGCACAGGCACTTACCGACAACTTTGAAAATCCTGAAAAAATCAGGCAAAATATTATAGAGGTGGCACTTGATTATTTGAGTGTCGGTATTGATCCTACAAAGGCTACTATATTTATACAATCAATGATACCTGAGCTTACAGAGCTTAGTTTTTATTATATGAATCTGGTAACCGTATCAAGACTGCAAAGAAATCCTACGGTAAAGACAGAGATACAGATGAGGAATTTTGAGTCAAGTATACCGGTAGGATTTTTCACCTATCCTATAAGTCAGGCTGCCGATATCACAGCATTTAAGGCCACCACAGTACCTGTAGGAGAAGATCAGCTTCCTATGATAGAGCAAACCAGAGAGATAGTAAGAAAATTTAATCAAATATACGCTGAAGTTTTGGTAGAGCCGGATGCTTTGATACCTGAAAATAAAGCCTGTCTCAGACTTCCGGGAACTGACGGTAAGGCTAAGATGAGCAAGTCGCTCGGAAATTGCATCTATTTATCGGATGCTGCCGATGAAGTAAGTGCAAGGGTCAAGACCATGTATACAGATCCTTTACATATACAGGTATCGGATCCCGGTCATATAGAGGGCAATACGGTATTTACTTATCTTGACGCCTTCTGTCTTGACAGACATTTTGAAGATTATCTGCCTGAATACAAGAACTTGGATGAGCTTAAAGAGCATTATAAGAGGGGCGGACTGGGTGATGTTAAGATAAAGAAGTTCCTTACCAAGGTGTTACAGGAAGAACTTGAGCCTATAAGAAACAGAAGAAAAGAGTACGAAAAGGATATTGCGTCCGTATATGAAGTACTTAAAAAGGGCTGTGAAAATGCAAGAGAGATAGCTGCAGCGACCTTAGATGAGGTAAAGCACGCTATGAAAATAGATTATTTTACAGATACCGAGCTTATAAACTCACATATAGAAAAGTATAAGGGGGTGTAAATGTGGAAAAAATAGCAAGTTTTACAGTGGATCATTTGAGGCTGCTGCCGGGAATATATGTATCAAGAAAGGATACCTTGGCAAGCGATGTAATCACCACCTTTGATTTAAGAATGACCAGGCCTAATTTCGAGCCGGTGATGAATACGGCTGAGATCCACGCAATAGAGCATTTGGGAGCCACCTATCTTAGAAATCATAAAGAATTTGGGCAAAAGACAATATACTTCGGACCTATGGGTTGTCGTACCGGATTTTATCTTTTACTGAAAGGAGATTATGAGTCCAAAGACATAGTAGAACTTATGATAGAACTTTATAAGTTTATAAAAGATTATGAGGGTGAAATACCCGGTCAAAGCCCCAAAGATTGCGGTAATTATCTTGATATGAATTTAGGTATGGCTAAATATCTTGCAGATAAGTATTTAGAGGTTTTATTTAACATAGGTGAAGAGAATTTGATATATCCTGAATAAACGATAAAAGGGGGGATTTAATGAAAAATAATGAAAATCCTTTAGGCTACGCTCCGATATCAGGGCTTATCTTAAAGTTTGCACTGCCCTCTATTTTAAGTCTTTTGGTAACCTCGGCATATAATATTACAGATCAGATATTTATAGGAAATGTAGTAGGAATGCTCGGAAATGCAGCTACCAATGTTGCATTTCCGGTAGTTACCTTAACCGGTGCTTTGGCACAGCTTGCCGGTATAGGTACGGCTGCCAATTTTAATCTTGGAATGGGAGCTAAAAAAGAAGAAGAGGCTAAGTCTTATATAGGCACAGGGTTGCTTTTATCGGGAATACTGGGAGTTTTAATAGTTGCATTTACATTGATATTTTCCAAACAAATACTTATTATCTGCGGTGCAACCGAAGCTGTAATGCCCTTTGCCTCGAGTTATCTTAATATTACGGCTTGGGGCTTGTTTTTTCTGCTTTTTACGACTGCTGTAAGTAATATTATAAGGTCTGACGGAAGTCCTACTTATTCTATGCTGTGCAATATAATCGGAGCCTTACTTAATATATTTTTAGATTATCTGTTAATGTTTGTTTTTAATATGGGTATAGAAGGTGCCGCAATAGCAACCGTTATAGGTCAGGCTGTATCATTTGTACTCAGTTTCGTATATTTCTTTAGATTTAAGGCATTTAAGATCACACTTTCCATGCTTAATCTTAAGTTAAAGCAAGTGATCGGAATTCTAAGTCTCGGTGTGGCTAATTTTATTAATTTGGCTATGATCATGCTTCTTAACATAGTACTTAACAATGTACTTAAATACTACGGCAAGGACAGTATTTACGGTGCGGATATACCCTTGGCAGTGTCCGGAGTAGTATCAAAAATCAGCAGCATACTTATAGCTATTTCCGTAGGTCTTGCTCAAGGTTGTCAACCTATACTGGGCTTTAACATGGGAGCTAAAAATTATAAAAGGGTAAGAGAAACTTTTATAAAAGCGGTTATAGTATCACTTAGTATAAGTATTTTCTTTTTTATAGCCTTTCAATTCTATCCTGATAATATAATCTTGATATTCGGTTCAGGGGATAATTTATATATAGAATTTGCAAGAAAATATCTTAGAATCTTTTTGTTTTTTATCTTCGGATTTGCTATACAGCCGCTTGCGGTAAATTATTTTACAGCCACCGGAAATGTTTTTTCCGGCATTGTTTTATCTACAGCAAGGCAGGGGCTTGTACTTATCCCCTTCCTTATTATATTTCCGATGTTTTGGGGATTAGATGGTATACTGTATGCAGGACCGGCATCTGATATAATAACTACAAGTCTGGCAGTAATTATGGTAATTACCAACTTTGCAAAGCTGAGAAAGAAAACAGAGTAATCCCTTTAATCTGTGTTAATAGTATTTTTACAAAATAGAAAGCTTAAAACTACTTGTAAATTCAAGCGATAAATGTTATTTTTGCATTGTAACTCTAAGTTTGTAATAGACTTTTTGATAATTTTATAAAAAGCTCTATATCTGCTATAAAAGTTTAATAAGAACCGGTGTAATGTATCATTGTAAGGAGGCAGTGTTTATGCGTAGAGTATCAATAAGTT
>CAJPUK010000053.1 GCA_905373785.1 uncultured Johnsonella sp.
ATACTATCTTAACCCACCGTCTAAAGCCGGTGGGATTGCGGTAGCATTAATTCAAAAGTTCACGATAAGTTCATATATTGTTAACATCGTATACATATATACGACTTTGGGAATTATAGCACATTGATATTATATAGGCAATAACTTTATAGAAATCTTAAATATTTTTATATGAACTTCTTCAAATTTTCATTTGTAGCATTTTCATCTACAACAGGGCGGCTTCTTTTCTTCTTCTCTTCCCTGCTTATCCTTCCGTGCTCCAAAACTATCATTCTCTCCGCCTCATCTCCTACTTCGGGGTCATGAGTAACCACTATTATAGTACTTCCGGCATTATGAAGCTTTTCAAAGATGTCCATAACTATATACTCATTCTTTTCATCCAGGTTTCCTGTAGGCTCATCCGCAAGAAGTATGCTCGGATGGTTAATAAGTGCTCTTGCTATACACACTCTTTGCTGCTCACCGCCTGAAAGCTGGTTAGGCAGATGCTTTGCTCTATCCGCCAGACCCACCGCCTCCAAAGCTGCCATAGCCTCTTCCTCATCCGGCATAGAGTGATAGTATTGAGCCATCATGATATTCTCAACTGCCGTAAGATAATTAACTAAGTGGAATTGCTGAAATATAAGCCCTATCTTATCTCTTCTTATTTCAGTAAGCTCCTTTGGTGAAAGCTTTGAAATATTGGTTCCGTCAAGTATAACCTCTCCTATGGAAGCCTTGTCCATACAGCCTATAATATTCATCATAGTGGTTTTACCGCTTCCCGAAGGTCCCATAATGGCAAGCCATTCTCCCTTTTCTACCGTAAGATTTATATTATCCAGTGCCTTAAGTTCTCCATATATCTTAGACACATCTTTTAATGTCAATATATTCATAGATCAATCCTTTCTTATTCTCCTCTGAGAACTAATGCAGGCTCTATATCCACCGCCTTGCTTACCGGATACAGACACGCTAACACTGTTATTATTACTGAAACCAGAATAGTTATAGGTACTAAAGGCCATAAAAATGACACCTTTCTGGCAAATACGCTCATACTTACCTGTAGCGCAAAGAGGTATCCGAAAACTGTTCCAAGTCCGCCTCCTACTATACCAAGCACCATTCCCTCACCTAAAAAGTCCATTATAACCCCCTTATTGGAAGCTCCAAGTGCTTTTTTAAGTCCTATTTCCTTTCTTCTTTCCGTAACTACCGCCATCATAGTCGTGGATACACATATCATCATAATAAATAAAACTATAAATGTAACTATCCATACCAATGACTGTAATTTGTTTAATACAAGATCCTGAGACTGTGTAACCCTTCTGACCGGTCTTGGGGTAAGGGCTGCATCCTTTGCCGCTATGTCGGCACTTATCTTTTCAAGCTCTTCCTTATTCGCCTCTATACTGCACTCCACTACATCAAGATCGGTTCTTCCTATGATTTCCGACAGGTCTGTAAGGCTCATAAATATAAGCTCTTCTTCCTTACCTCCGGTAGTAACTATACCCGATACTTCAAAGTCCGTAGTGGCATCCTCCCCGGTGCTTTTTGCTGTAACAAGGCTTATCTTTTCACCCAGTGAAAGATCAAGTGCCTTGGCGATCTCATTTCCTACAAGAACCTGTCTTGTCTGAGAGGGCCAATCTCCGTTAATAAGCCAATAAGGACTGCTTGCCTTAGCACCCTCAAGGTCTGTTCCGGCTATTATATAGGGCTGCTCATTGATTTTCGTGTTCTGATATATGTATGGTGCTATACCTACCCTCTTATCCGCAGGTATAACTTCTTCTATTTCCTTAAGCTGTTCATAGCTTATCTTCTCATCCGCACCTGTAGGTATTACCAAAAGGTTGGCTCCGTAGGAACGAAATGCCTTACCCATCTGTTTGGGTATGTCGTAATATATCGTTACAAGACCTGAGAGAATAGTTGCTCCCATGGCTATTGCAAGCAAAGCAGTAAGCATTCGTGATTTTCTTCTGGATAATGATGCCATTACCATTTTTAAGTACATATTTCTCTTTTTTAACATATCCTCGTCCTACCTTCCATGTAACACTTCAGTCGGGTTAAGGTTAAGCAAATACCTTATAGCAGGTATACTTCCAAGTAAGGTTACAAGAAGTATCAAAATCATAACTATGGGAATAACCATAGGCGCAGGGGTGATGGCTGAACCGAATACCCTGAATCCTATAATCTGTGTAAGTCCCAGCCCTACAAAATATCCTGCCACCGCTCCTATAATTCCGGTTATGATTATCTCTGTAAGTATAATCCCTATGATCCTTGTGTTACTTGCTCCTATAGCCTTTTGCAGTCCTATCTCCGTACGCCTGTCCATAACGCTGGCTGTAACCAAGTTGGAAATACCAAGCGCCGAACCTATAAGACTTAGTACTGTAATAAGTATCATAAGCAGGGTAGTTTTATTAAGTATATCTCCCTCAGACTCCGCTACCTGTCTTATCGGTTTAGCCACCGAATCGGTAATTACTTCCTGTATCTGATAGCAAATGGAACTTACATAGGCGGTACAATACCACACCTCCCATTCTTTTACAGTAAGGGATAGCGGATTTCTTGCCGCCTTTCTTGCCAAGTCGTTATCCGGTGTTGTTAAGGCACTTACCTCTATACTGTTTACCACATTGGTCTTATCTGCAAACTCCTGTGCAAGCTTTAATGTAGTATATATATATGCATCCTCATCACTGCCCGACTCATATATACCCTTTACCTTAAGCTTTTTTGTAAGATGCTCGGAACTTAAACTAAGTTCATCTCCTACTTTATATCCGTTTCTTGCAGCATAAAGAGAGCCCAGCATAACGGCTTCTTCATCGTCCTTAAGCCATTCTCCGTCTATAGTCCACCAATTCTTTAAGTTGATCATGCCGGTGTCAAGTTCTTCACCGGTGTCAAGACTCATGTGATGTGCATACCAGGTACCGACCAACTTCGTCTTTTCACTGTCACCGTTTACATTTACCCTTGTATTAAAATACGGTGTATAATCAACTACATTAAATGCCCAGAATATCGTTTTTATATTGCCGAGTTCATCTTCTTTTAAGTACTTATTGGTTTCATCGTCATCACCTGACATACCGTATATGTCATCCAACAAAGAAGCCTCTTTAGCCACCACATTTATATTGGCACCGTAGGCTTTTAATTCCTGATTTACCTTATCTCCTACTCCAAGCATGGTATTAAGCATGGAAGTGGACAGGCTTGCTCCCAGTGCTATGGTAAATGCTATCATAAGCATCTTACCCTTTTGCCTGAATAAGGCACCTCTAATCATTCTAAAAAACATCTTTCCCCCTCCGATTACTTAAACACATAGGATAGATTTTCTAAAACTTCCACATCTATTTTTATCTTCTGGTCATGTACTTTATATTCAAAAGGTATAGGGTTGCAACCTCCCTTAAAACCTATAGTTCCCTTGTTCATCACTACATCACAAAGCTTGCATACGACCTCGTTATTTCTTTCGAAATATCCGCTGGGACCGCATATTTCACAGGCATCAAGCCCTACACCGTAAGAACCCTGTGACTTTTGAACCACTATAAATCTCACCTTTTTACCGTCTCTTGCCTCATACACATACCTATGTAAATGTCCGTCTGCCACGCTCTCAAGTTCTATTTCTATATGCCCGTTTTCAAGCTTATAGTCTTCCGGTGCAGACAGGGGTACTTCTCTGTTAGCATAGGTTTTTATAACCGACAAAGAGAGAATGTTAATAATCATCACAAATAAGAAAAATTGTGCAAGATGCCTTCTTCTTCTCATATTGTATACAATCTTCCTGAACTCCGCATTATTCCTATAGCTTTCCGTTATCTTAATATTTTGCAGCCACAATATTACAGGCACTATAATCAGCACTGCCATAAGAGCGAAGTCAAATATCCTCGCATTGTTTGTAATATAGGCGGTAATAACGAATACTGTAGAATTTTTAGGAATAATCTTTAATGAATACAGTCTGCTGACTATAACATTAAGCTGGGTTATACCTCTTACAAGTACACTGAAGATAAGTATTCCCTTAAGTTTACTTGAGTCAAGCTTCATACCGGTTCTGTATATAACAAAAAGTGATAAAAGAAGCATTATTATGGCAAGAACAAAACCTATAACTCTAAAAAGTACTATAGTACTTACCGCACTTTCTCCATAATATACAAATGAATCAATTTGCAAAAAGAAAGAAGGCATATAGCAAAAAAATGAAGAAATTATATTGATCGATACCAAACTTCCCAATAAATTTTCAAATACAACTTCGCTTTTTGATTTGATCTTTTTTTCGAATACTAATATAAAAATAATAAATATTGCCGAGATTATAACCGGAATCATACTGTAAAATCCGAGATTAGCCCTATTTACATAATTAGGTATACGTCTTATATAGGCTGAAATCAAGGCGCTTATTATACCTGCAACTACCGAGAAGCTGAGCACATAGGCTTTCTTTTTAGGATTTGTCGTCCTGTAATAAGCTGCCAATATGGATAAAATAAGAGGAAAGGCTATAATCTCCTCCATAGTTTTTACAAATATCTTTAAAATACTGCTACCTCCTGTCTAAAACTCTTACATATTACAAGCTAAAGGGCTGTCGCAAAATGAATTTTGCCACAGCCTCTTTGTTTATTAACTAATTTATGTATTATCGGTACTTATCTTACCACTGTGGACCGTTCCACTCAAAGTCATCCCACTCAACTACTAAAGGCTCAGTCCAGAATCTTCCGGTTACACCTGTCTCAGGATCTGTGTGTAAAAGATACTCGTTACCCGGTGCTGCAATCTCAAACTTAACCTTATACTTACCTACACCATCTTCAAACTTGATGTTTGCTCCGTAGTGTGGACCGTCAGAAGCATTCATAGGCATGAAGGCTATTTCCTGAACCTTATCTGAACCTTCTTTTTGAATATATGCCTTAACCTTTAACCATGGAACAAAGTCTCCCTTACCGTAACCGAGTGTTGCTCCCTCTGCTGAAGCTGTGATGTCCGCTTCTATATGAGCATCTGCCTCCGCCTTAGGTATACTGTTGCCTGCCGGCTCCATATCTACAGGCTGGAAATATACACCTGACACAACCAGCGGCCCTACTTCCTTCTCATCTCCTATAGGAAACTCTTCAAAACCACCACCTACAGCCGGTGCCGCTGCACTTTCTTTGGCTTCCTTGCTTGTTTCTTCAGCAGCCTTTGTTGTACCTTCTGCTGTAGTCTCTGCCACTGTTGTCTCTGTTGTACTTGATGTACATCCTGCAAGTGAAAGTGCAGCTACTGCTGCCAACACCGACATCTTAACTATTAGATTCTTCTTAAACATAAAACCTCCCTTTGCCGACTCTAATTTTTATTTTTTTGTTCCAGTTCGGCTTTTATTTTTTTGCTGTTTTGTGTATGCATAACAATAGATATTATTGTTATTATTAAAATAATAAACTGCGCTGCAAGATTTTCCACACGGTCATATATACCGAGAAAATCAATAGTAAAACCGTTCATCGCAGGTATAGGAGTTCTTCCTATTACATCCGCCTCCTGTAATTCAAACACTCCCTTTCCTACAAATGAGATACAAAGTATAAACATAAGTATACTTGTTGCCATAAAGAACGGTTTTAGCGGTAGGCGTATACTCAACTTAGTTATAAGTATATATACGAATACCAGCACAACTATAGCTATACCAAGTCCCAACCACATGTGATACGGGCTGTTGGCTATATTTGAACGCATACCTTGGAAGAAAAGTATAAGCTCGGCTCCCTCTCTTGATACTGCAAGGAAAGAAGTGAAAACCAGTGTATACACATTGCCCTTGGTTATTGAGCTGTCAACCTGATCCTTGATATACTTATTCCAAACCTCGGTCTCGGACTTTGATAACATCCAGTTACTTACATAGAAGAGCACCGCAGTGGCTATAAACATGGTTATACCCTCAAATATTTCCTGTGATGCACCTGACTGCGCCTCACCTATGCTTGCGGCTATCATGTTAAATCCTATTGCAAGAACTATAGAGATCACTATGCCGGCTATAGCTCCTATATACACGGCTTTTAAGTGTTTCTTGTTATCGGTCTTAACCAGATAGGCTATTATTGCCGCTATAACCAATATGGCCTCAAGTCCCTCTCTTAAAGTAAGTCCGAAAGCTGCCATAAAGGTTATAAAATCCTGACCCTGTTTGTTTGTCTTAGCTTGTGTTCCTGGATCTGCGGCTGTATCCGTACTTTTATCGGCAGCACCGGACGCATCGGCTCCACCCTCTTTACCGGTCGAACTTACACCGTCAAGTGTGTCCGCATCTTCATGAAGCATTTGTATTAATTTCTGTACCTCGGCATCGACTTCATCAGGAGACTTTGCATCACTTATGGCTTTTTTTGCCAGGTAAAATTGATGCTCTACATCAGAACCTCTGCTTCCCGATATAGATGCCATAACAGTCTTTTCAAATCCAAGCTTTTCATAAAATTTATAGTAGGCGGTATTTATAGCATCCTTTGCTTCATTTGCCTTTTCACTGCCGCCCTCTCTATAAATATCGGCACCTTTTAATATATGCTCTTCCATGGCTGATGCCACTTCATTCCAGTTTTTATAAGTAGTCGTATCCGCATAAGTATTTAAGGTATTAAATACTAAGCACAAAAGAGTAAATACGGCTAATACATACTTAATGCTCTTTTTTCTTATAGATTTCATCATAATCTCCCTACTCGGCTGATAGCCTTCCTGCCTCCATATGTATAACTCTGTCTTTAGTCCTTATTATATCATCCTCATGTGTAACCATTAAAAGTGTCGTTCCCGACTCATGAATATCATACAGAATTTTCATGATATCTTTGGTCGTAGCACTGTCTAAATCGGAAGTAAGCTCATCTGCTATAATAAGTTCAGGCTCATTCATAAGCGCTCTGGCAAGTAATACCCTCTTAAGCTCTCCTCCGGAAAGTGACCTTGGAAACTCATCTTTTAAGCTAAGTATCTGCATCCTATCAAGCAACATCAAAGCTCTTTCTTTTGCCGGCTCATGTTTTTTATATATATGAATCGGCAACTCCACATTTTCGGCTATTGTAAGGTTAGGCAAGGTTCCAAGGCTTTGAGGTACATAGCCTACGGAAATATTTCTATACTCGCTTATCTTATCATCAGTATAAGTGCTTATATCGACAGTATTGAAATTTATACTGCCCGTATCAGGTCTTAATATACCGGCTATCAGGTTGAGAAGAGTACTTTTTCCGCTTCCGGACTTCCCCTTTATATAGACAAGTTCCCCCTTAGCCACAGAGAAACTTACGTCTTCCACGGCATAAAATCCCCTATCTCCACGCATAAATTTTTTAGATATATTTTTGACTTCTAAGATAGACATAAAAACTACTTTCTGAATTTAATTTTTCTTGTTAAGAAATATGTAAATAATATTGGTAACTATAAAAATTCCCGAAACAAGAAGTATTGCCGGTTTTGTTGCTACATTACAATGCATCATGGGATTGGGGCAGGTTCCTATTATATGCAGAGGAGTTAACATGGTAAATGCTCCTATAGCTATATTAGCTATAACAAGCCCAAGACCCAGGCCCTCTTTCTTTAATACAAACGCATTGAACAACATAACCGCTGCTATAATCACTATCAGTACTCCCAGTGCCTTAACCACCTCCCCTGTCCAATGGCACTTCATAAAACCGCCATCGGGCATAACCGGGCATACTGAAGCTATCTTACCCGGAATAAAATACAGTACAGCACCCCATATTAAAAATATTAATGCAAAGACTTTATCTTTATTCTTTAACATAATATATGCCTCTCCTTAAGATGATATTATAGTTAGTAATTCCTAACATTTCAAGATTTTATCACACTTGTAAGTTTTACGTCAAGTATTAGTAAGCTTTTATATTATAAAATTACCAATATAATCCTTTTATATTTAAATAAAACTTTTTTCATTATTTGATATTTTACTTAACCTTTCACTTATATCCTGTTCTGCTCTCTTTACCTCCAGCTCAAACTCTCTTGATGATATTAAAATACAGCCCTTACTTTGAATTATGATCTGCTCCGTGGCATCTGAAGTTACTACTATCACCTTATACTTCTTAGCCATATCGCTTACTGTTTTTTCTATGTATTGGTCTGCCGTCTCAGCCTGTTTTGTATACACTATGCTTATGTTTTGATATTTGATAACCTCTCTTTTATGATTTTCAACCTTATAAGCATCAAATACAACTATTATTTGCATATCCACAGCTGATTTATAGTGTGATATTATTTCTATAAGCCTGTCTCTTGCCGCCTGTATGTTTACTTTGGCAATATCTGAAAGCTCCTTCCATGAGAAAATCACATTATAAGCATCTATTAGAATATATGTTTCTTCTCTTTCCTTAGGTTTATACACATACTCTTTTTCTTTAACCACTACATCTTTGGGTTTACCCTTTTTATTACTTTCTATAGGGCTTTTTATTTTTCCGTAGGTTCTTTCAAAGATCTCAATAAGTTCTTCACTGCTTGCCCTATGCTCATTAAAAGTACTTTTATGTGTTTCTGTGACAGGAGCAACTTCAGCAGGCTCTTTAGCATATATACTTTCTATATACATATAATCTTCAACCCTGTCCCAGGGCACATAAAATCCGCTTCCGTGACTGCAAAATATGGAGCCGCAGGGATTCTCCTCATCAAACTCCGCTTCATATCCGAACTCTTCTATAAGCTCTTCCTCGTTATGACACAGGTCATAATTTCTATATGAAAGACTTATGCTTCCCTCTCCCTTAGTAAAAGCCCTTAAGTCCATTTGATAATTATTTATTAATACAACCGGAGCATAGCCGCTTATAGAAGCTGTATCTTCCTCTATCTCGGGAGCTGAAAACTTGGCATACAGGTTACTCAGATCGGTCAGTACTCTGCCTAAATTATCTTTCGGACAACTTATTACAAAGTTATAATAAGGCTCTAAAACAGCACACTTTGCCTTCATAAGCCCCTGTCTTACCGCCCTGTAGGTCGCCTCTCTAAAGTCTCCTCCGTCGGTATGTCTGTTATCCGCCTTTGCCGCTGCCAAGACTATATTAACATCCGTCAGTTTGGCACCTATAAGTACACCCCTATGCTCTTTTTCCATAATATGTGTACACACCGCACTTTGATAATTTTTTGTAAGCATCTCATCCGCCATATCCACCGAGGCACTTACACCCTCTCCTCTTTTTGCCGGTTTTATAAGCAAATGTACCTCCGCATAGTGCTTGAGCGGCTCAAAATGCCCTACCCCCTCCACTTCCTCAAGCACAGTTTCCTTATATACAACACTTCCTTTAGTAAACTCAACTTCTATGCCAAGCTTGTTATATAACCTGCTTTTCAGTATTTCTATCTGTACCTGTCCAAAAAGCTTAAGCTCTATATCATCACCATTTTTCTTAGTAAACTCCAGGCTCGGCTCTTCTTCGTACATATATTCGAGTTCTTTATATATCTTGCTTATGTCCGCATCCTTAGGAACTATCATATTATAATTAAGTACCGGCTCTATGACAGGGCTTGTATTTTCTTTAGGCAGACCTACAGACATACCTGCAAATAAAGATTTTAATCCTGCAAGTGCCACTACCTCTCCTGCTAAGGCTTCTTCTTTTAATATATATTTATCCCCGTGGTAAAGCCTGATTTGATTGATTTTTTCATCATTTACAGAGTTTTTGGGTTTTAAACTCCCCCCAAGTATTTTAACATGACTTAGCCTTGTTCCTTCTTCATCATAGCTTATTTTATAAACCTTAAGCGCTAAATCTTCGCTGTATGAAGCTTCCTTTGTAAGGTTGTCCATGGCATATATAACATTCTCCACTCCGTTTCCCTGTAGTGCCGAGCCGAAAAACATAGGATACATATGCCGCTTGTAAATACTTTCTATGATATCTGCACCGCCTAAACTTCCGCCTTCATACTTTTCCAATAAACTTTCATCACTATAGGCAAGCTCTTCAAGTAAATCTCCTTCAAGCCTTGATATATCAAAGCCCTCTTCGGCAAAAGCCTTGGAAAATATATCAAAGTCTGCTATATCTCTTGACAGCTTGCTGTGTATTTCTTTTACTGTTTTTTCCTTATCGGCAAGTTCACTGTCAATTTTGTTGACAAATATAAATGCCGGTATTTGATATTCTTTTAATAATCTCCAAAGTGTCTTTGTATGGCTTTGAACTCCGTCTAAAGCATTAACTACAAGTATTGCATAATCAAGTATGCCGAGAGTTCTTTCCATATCTGCGGAAAAGTCAATATGCCCGGGCGTATCTATAAGTGTCACTCTGCTATGCCTTAAGTTAAGTATTGCCTGCTTTGAAAATATTGTTATACCTCTAAGACGTTCCAAATCATCATTATCAAGAAAACTGTCTTTTGAATCAACCCTTCCCGCTTTTTTAATAGTTCCGCTTTTATATAATAAACTTTCCGATAATGTGGTCTTACCTGCATCTACATGTGCCAAAATACCTATACTCAATCTTTTCATATACTTTTCTTTCCGCTTGTCTTTAACTAATGTATTGTCAGCAAAATAACTATACCGAAATATTGAATATTTTTCTTAGTGCCTACATCGGGAAAAGAGGCAAGCTATTTACTGTGCTTATTCAAGAAACAATGCACCGATTCAAGTTATCTTTTTCTTTTCAAGCTCCACTCTAACATAACAGACGGGAAAATAAAAGTAAAATTCCAATAGTTACGCTTTTCTTACTATTTCTTACTATACGCTTAGCCTACTTTTTTTACATAAAATATGTGCTATAATGAGCTTAGGATTAGTAATTTAGAAAGTTAGAGGTAGTTTTATGAAGGCTAATAAATTTTTGCTTACTTCAATTTTTATTTTTAGTCTTTTGCTTTTGCCTTCTTTCCCTTCTAAAGCGGCGCTTCCTATAGTGGATGGCAATTCCTATACCTGGGTTTTGGACAATTCTGTGTGGCGTATGGAGGACAATAAAGGCAATCCGGTGAGTGCATGGGTAAGTTATAAGAATGACACCTACTACTTGAATGAGAGCGGTTATATAAAGACCGGGTGGGTGACATATGACAAATGTTGGTACTTTCTTGATGATTCCGGCAAATTAGTAAAGGATAAATGGGTCTTCGGTACTTATTACGTTGACTCTGAAGGCAAGATGACTAAGAAAAAGTAGTTGTTCAAAAAGTGTTTATTAATTTTAGAAACAAAAAAGTTGAAACTTCAATGAATAATTCTCGTTAAGTTTCAACTTTTTTACATTTATTATCTTTATTCTCTTATCCAGGCACCGTCAGAACCCAGCTTAAATGTGCTTATAGTAGTATTTACCGCCATGTTGCCCTGTCCGGGATAAAAATAATACCATTTATCGGCAATCTTAGTCCAACCCTCCGACATTGTTGCATCATCTCCTATGTAGTAAGTCTTACCGTCCGCAGCCTTTAGCCACGAACTTCTTACCATTGCTCCCTCCTCAGCCGTCCCGGCATTGGTATTAAGATAATACCACTTATTGCTTTCTTTGTGCCAACCGAGTTTCATATCTCCATCATTGTTAAGGAAATACAACTTACTGTTTTTATTTTGCCAACCTGTAAGCATCTTACCGTTTGAGTCAAAAAGATACCATTTCCCTAAGACTTTTTCCCAACCGTCTTTTTTCAGTTCTCCGCTCGGAAATCTGTAATACCAATTGCCGTTTTCCTTAAACCATCCTACGGTCCGGTTATCCTTAGCATTAGGACCTGAATTATCATTGGGATTTGTACCTTTAGATACCTGGTCCTCATCAATATATAACTCTCCCGACTCAACCCAGGCGGATGCCGAGCCGTAATTGCTGCCTGAAGCCGACACCGTTCTGACTCTAAAAGTATAGCTGCCTTCTCTTATCATATAAGGATAAAAATTATAGCTGTATCCTTTATGTTTTTCTACTCTTTTTATTTGACTGTTGCCACGGTATAGGGCTACATCAACATAGGATGAGCCGTCTGCATTTTCCCATAAAGCCTTACCACGATTGTTATCATCCCAATTAAGGTCATAAGGTGCCTCATACTGTCCCTTGGCAGCTCTGAGTTTTATAGTCAGATTAAGATCCGTTCCCTTTTTACTGCTGCTTACATAGGAAGCACCGCTAATAGATACAGTGTTGGAACTATAGGATGATTTGAACTTGTAGTCTATATCCGCAACGCTGTCAGGGCTAAGTACCAGCTTTATCTTAAGCTCTTCACCTACGGATATTTTATGATTACCTGAGCTTACAAATTCACATTCACTTATATGATACTTTTTTTCAGTTTCAGACACATAGACCTCCACATCTCCGCCAGAATTCTCTCCTATTGTAATTGTATTGTCTCCTATGTATTCACCGCTCTCAATGCTTACATTCCTAACCTTTATATTTAAGTTTTGTATACTCCTGCTTTCAGCCTCACTGCTTATTAAAAGACTAAGGGATATAAGTGAAGCAAAGCTCATAAGGCTAAGTATTCTTTTATATATTTTCATCCTAACCTCCTTCCTGACATGGACATTTATATAAAATATACAAATTTTCTTATTATTATTAATTATAAATATAATTTTAGTATATCCTATGAATATATAGTAGTAAACTTAAGAAAAGCTTAACAATTATTTACAGGAATAAAACATTGAACCAATAATACAATTTTACAGTTACAGTTCAGGTAGGTCATTCATCTTAGTCAAAAAGACTAAAAATATTTCATTTTTATCTATAAATTAGACGAAGATGAATTCCGGCGGTAGCCTGATAGATATACATGTATAATATACACCTGAAAGCAAGCTTTCATTTGGTATATTATACATGTATATCTAAACTACCTGAACTGTAAC
>CAJPUK010000054.1 GCA_905373785.1 uncultured Johnsonella sp.
CTGTAATTTCTTTGACTTACAGCCTTGGCACAATGTTCACAGCAAAATCTCTTTTTCTTATTTGACTTACTGACAATAAAATACTCTCCACAATTTACATTATCACACTTTCTTATAATCGATGAAGAAGAATCAAGGTTAAATATCGTAAAATAAAGAGCTGTATACAAATTGGGAATTTTCCAGCACGGTCTTAATTTTTCAAAATCATAACTTGGAACAAGCCCTGATAAGGCATTATTCAACTCCTTGGATATCAAATATTTAGCTATGTTAAGGCTAAGCTGTTTCATTTTTTTAGAAGCTTTATTATTAAAATCCTCATATACTTGTGCATTAAGTATATCCTCAAAAAGCATGTCCTTCACATATATAACTTCAAAATCAACCCACATATGAAATAAAAAGTCTATTATCATCCGGTCTTCTTTTTGCTTTATAAGATGCTTATTCTTAAAAGCTTTGAGTAAAGTTCTGGATAAACTGTGATGATTATTACTGTCTGCAATAAAGTCGTGATAATCCTGTATGGCAATCTCAAAGACTTCATCTTCCATAGCAAAATCATCTATTCTGTAAAAGGAGCTTTCAAAACCGTCAGCATTGGTCTTAACTATCACCCTGTCATAAGAACTTGTAAATTCCTCATATTTAGGAAAGTGGAATAAGAGATTGATAATGTTAAACTGTTTTGCTTTTCTTTCATTTGAGATTTGAAAGGTAAACAAAAGTAAGTATATAGCATTCAAAACCTCTTTATAATCCCTTAATTCTTCATTATGTAAAGCATATAAAAGATGAATCAAAGACTTAAAACGGTTTTTTAGCCTATAAATATCCTTTAGCTCCACATTCTTATATTGCTCACTTGAACTTAACTTAAAAAAATAACCGTACTTTTCTATAAAGTTTTTAAGAGCCTTCAAGTCATAGTCTTCAAGCTTTATAAACTCTCCAACTACGTTATTTTTTTTCAGTATCTTTCTTCCTGTATCCAAACTTAATCCCTGTTCGGAATTTAAAAAGAATGATAATTTTTCATCAGAGTTTTTCACACTGAGCTGTTCTTGTATTTCATTGTTTATAATATCGGTTTTTTTTTCAACAAGTGTTAAAACTTTGTAACTTGTAAAAATATGTAAGGTCTCCATTAAAACCCCTCACTCAAGTATCATTAGATATAGTTTTCCACACCACTCCAATTTTAATTTATAAGCAAAAGACTGCTGCGAGATATAAAATCTCACAACAGTCCTTTATTATACTACAAAATTAAAAACATAAACAAGTAAGTTTAATTAATCGTCATATTCTACATCAAAATCTAAGATATGACCTGTGTTTGCATCAACCTCAACATCATATTCATAGCCATTGTAGAAAAACTCTATCTCATACTCATATCTTCCATGTTCATAGTCAAGTTTAACCTTTGTATATCTTGCTCCTGAAGCCGGAACTCCCGCTCTCTTAACTGCTATTTCCTTTGCCTGCTCAGGTGTTATCTTAGTATTTGCGGCTGATGCATTAAATCCAAATGCTCCCACTGTTAATGCAAGTGCTGTGAATGCTGCTGTTATTTTATATGTAATTTTCTTCATCATAGCTATTATCTCCTTTTACGGTTTCTAATTTTCTGTTATTTTATTCTTCAGTATCATTGATTAAACTTTTATTTTGCGCGCTTACTACAGTTTTAATCTCTGAACTTGTGCTAAGTATATAATGCAAACATTAAAGCAACATTAAAACAAAAAATTTGTAAATACAATAAAATAAGGCTTTCTATGTCCTATTTGTTATTGTTTTGTTATTATTAAACCTTATCAAAGAGTTTCAAAGGGCTGCTAATATTAAGTTTTGGGCAGCCCTTTCATGATATTTTTATATTACATTTCTATAATTATTTTATACTACTGCTACACTTAAAGCTCCATTCTCATCAGTCTTAAGCATGCAGCACTCAAACTCACCGTTTATAGTATTGTCAAATATATACCTCTTACCGTCTATTACTTGCAATCCGGTTACTGCATATCCGTCTTCACCAAAATAGTACCAGTGACTATTTATAGTTTTCCAACTTGACTTTATATAGCTATTTCCGGTATCTGCATACCACCAACCTCTGTCATCTCTGTTCCAACCTACCTCATATCTGCTTTTAGTTTTGAGTAGACTGTAATCCGGTCTACCATATCCGGCTATGCGTGCATTATCTATATCATATTGCTTATAGCACACACTGCCGCCATTGGGAATTACCTGTGAGCCGAGAGAAGTATTACCCTCTATGGTGTATACAACATTTCCTGCAACCTTATATACCAAGCCTATATGACAGATACGAACACTGTTTTTGAAAAATATCAAATCTCCTACCTTAGGTCTGCTATGCCATTGCCCCTTATCCTTAAACCACTGTGCGGATGTAGGAGTATATGCACTAAAAGGACCCGTAAGTTTTAGAGTTTGAGCCTTTCCAAAAGCCTTAACAAAGCACCAGTCAACAAACATGTCGCACCATGGTTGACCCTGTAGTCCGGGATATAAATCTCTGGCGTATTTTGTATAGTTATTTTGCCCGGCATTGGCATTCTTATCATCAAGGTTATTTGCATTTTTCTTTTCCATATATCCTACTTCGGCTCTTGCTATCTCAATTAGCTGTAGGATATTAGGGTCTGTATTGTTTTGTAACATACTTACTCCTTTTGAATGTGATCTTGTTTAAAAGCTTGTTTTAATTTTTTTTCTACTTCATTAAATCAAGAAAAAAAGCCGGAACTATAAATACCGACTTTTTTCTTTTCTATTATTTTATTCTATTTTTTCTTACCATACAGGTAACCACTAAGCGTAAATATCATAACTTTAAAAATTTCTATTATTTGTATTGTATTAGCTTTACTATTAAAGAAGAAATCTAATATGAAAATAGCAAATATCAAGCCTACACACCACCCTAACAAATTATGCCCCTTTTGCAAATTAAACCAGTCCCTTTGATTTTTATTAGCTGAAAGAGGTATATTGGGTTCGGTAGCTACATCTTGAACATCCCCTAAAGGCTCATCCAACTCCTTTGATATATCTTCTTTATTTGATGTATCGCTCATACGACTGCTCCTTTAGTATATCTTCATCTAAAATATATGGAAGTCCCTTACTTTTTGCTTTTTCCCATGCAGTACCTTCTAAATGTGTTAGTTTAGATAAGTATATCCCGCTGTAATCCTTGTACTTATCCCATACTTCATCGAATGTACTTTCAAGTTTTTCATTCCCCTTTAGCCTTAATGTATAAAACTTCCCATCCTCATAATAATAGTCATCTATGGCATTAGATTTGTATTTTTTAAATGCATTATAAATATCTAATTGAACCGGTCCATACTTCCAAACCGAAAAAACATCTGAAAATAACTTACTTTTATATTTTTGTAAATATGTTTTATATAATATGTATATGAGCTTTTGCAATTTCATAGGAGTAACACTGATGTTATCTCGCTTTGCATATTGCAAAAAAGTATTAGCTACAGCCAAAACCACATTTGTCATAGTATTCCTCCTTACTAAATTAACTATTTTTAATATAGTTTGATTATAGCATAAAAAAATACGTAAGTAAATTCTTTTTCTCGAACTTATGTTTTAACTTTAAATTGATTTACTCACTCTAACAATAAAATCTATTCTTAAGAAGTTGTATCGTCCTTTTTTGCCTTTAATACATCTAAAGCTTTTTTTAATACTTCCGTTCCGGTGCCACCCATTAGTGAATAATTTTCCAATATACTTAACCCCTCATTTACTATAAATGCCATGCAAGCAGCATTTCTTATGTAATTAATATTAAGAACTTTATCCAAATGAAAAGCAATCACTATCATAAATAAGGTTGCAAGCTTCTTAACAAGTCCTTTCCAGCCCGCAACCGAACTCAAGGAACCATGTTCACTTTTTTACTTTTATGGAATATACCTGCAACTGTCATGCCCATTACATAGTCTATGACCATGAAAACAAGCAAGGTTCTAAGGGCTATATCAAATCCACCACACAATGTTACTACCAAACCGCCTATACCCCCTAATATAATTTCTATTATATTTTTCATTTAATTAAATCTCCTTTCATTAAAAAGGCACTGACTATTTGCATAATCAATGCCTTTTTTTTTACTTACTACTCTTCAGTAGCAAGCTCAGGTGTATCCAAGTCTATAAGTGCCTGCCTAACAGCTTCCTTAAGCCTTGCTGGTACATCTTTGAACTTCTTTTTACCCTTCTGTATTAAATGTGCCCATACATATGCCATATTTATGTCTCCTTTCTTAAATTAGTTTATATAAAGCTATAAAATAGCCTTATTTTTCGGTTGATAATTCAGCTAGTGCCAATTGATTATCTGTAATTTCACCTTCCATTTGTGTTATTTTTTCAAGCAATTTTTCAGTATCCGTCAAAGGTCTGTCAATGTATATTGGTTCAATTTTATCTCCATCTACATTGAGCCTAACAAGATTTTTCCCGATAGGCACATCTATCTTTGCAAACCTCAATGCTCCGCTTGGATCAGGTGCAATATCCATCATCTGATAGTAGATATTGCCTTTTTCATCAAATATTACTTTCATATATCTCCTTTCTGTATTTTGCATTAATTTATAAACTCTATATGATTTATTACAACTTCGGCAGACATCGGATAAAAACTTGTAGCCTGAGCATAAGCGAACATGTAGCACTGCTCATTTATACCTGATACATCTATTTCAGCCCACAACTGCTGCCCTGTAAGCCTTCCGCCCTCATATTCCTTGTCGTCTTGTGCGCCATCTTGGAATGACACATGCACACTATTGTAGTTGTTATTAAGGTCAATTGAGTAAGCATATCTTTGTGCTGTAACATTTTTAGTGACATTCTTTTTTGAAATCGCAACTATTCCAAATGTTGCATTAGACAAATCATTTTTATTAGTTTGCTTTCTGTATGAGCCACTAAGGAATTTACCACCTATTCTTATCTTACGAAACGGTGTTAAATTTACTGAATGGTCGAAAAATACTGCCACAGGTACTTCTGAATACTTAGTATCGCCTTGAGCTTTCAGACTAAATCTTAATCCTCCGTCTAAAATGCCTAAGAACTTGTGTTTGTCGGGATTAGATATGCTGCTAAAATACCTTGAAGAAAATGACATGTTTCCAATCGCATACACTTCACCCATAAATATTTCTCTGTCTGCATGAGCCACCCCTGATAGTAAAGCTCCGTCAAAGGTGGCATTATAAAAAGCCGCTCTACCCGTCCCATAATCAACCATTTCGCCCTGAACACCAAACATATTTACACCTGCTCGGATATTTGATGCAACTAGATCAGGTTCAGCAAGATATACCCAATTCGCATTTCTTATAACAAAGTTGTTAGGTACTCTTACAACAATCCCACGACCTACAACAGGGTGATCAACATAATGTCCTTGATTCGCCCATGCATATAGCATGTCACCATAACCTGAATCTGTCACATTCCAAACAGCCAAAGACCCCTGAACTCCTGCGATATTCTCATCTGCTGCTATCTTATGTGCTAATATACCTAGAATTTCTCTAACCTTTCCAATTGGTACACGCAGCTCAGGTGCCCAACTTTCACCCTGTGCCTCATATATTCCCTGAGGGATGTTTAGTATGAACATGTATTCATTATTGAACCAACCGTTGCCGGGAGCTACTCCGATTTTGCCAATAACTTGTATATTACCTTGCACACCACCTATATTTTTGTCCGATCTTATATTCTCTGCCCGCAAGTCTGCTAAAGGAATAAATACAAAAACATTATTGCTATCAAGAGCGTACCTTTTTCCATCTTCAGGTCTTAACGCTACTATAAGTCCCCTTCCCATACTAGCGCTATCAATTACCCCACCCATGCCCCACTGATCCACTCTCGGATATGCTTTCATAACGTTTATCATATCCGAATTAGCCATCAATAGCGGCATAGTACCCTGCACTACCTCGTCATTGCTATCTGAAGTGATTGTGCTTTTACCTTCTAATATATCCGCTTTAGCAGCAGTTACGTCCTCACTATATGTTCCTCCGGTATTGCCTATTATTATACCTTTTCCCATATGTTACACCCCCTTAAGACCGACTGAAAATGTAATAGTCGGTTTTTTAATCGCATAAAATGTGATACTGCCATCTGTGGTCTTTGCTGCATATAGATAAGAAAAATTTTTATTATAAGCTTTTATGTTCTGATAAAGACTTGTTTCACTTAAAGTACTAAACACAATAGGGTTATCTGTTGCTTTAATATCACTTAGTGTTAAAGTCTGCTGCCACATGCCATTTACCGGATGCCAGTTATCAACTTTTAAGGATACTATCAGCTCCCTTAAAACCTTTTCAATTAAAAAGCTTTTATCTTCTGTTATAGCTTTATCCAATAACTCAAAATTAGTATTAAAATCTTCCACATTATAATTGTCAGACCTATCCGGCATATTTAATTTTAGTTTTTCTGTTTTTCTCATATTCACCTACCTTAAATCAAGCCTTGTCAGCTCCTCATGAGTGTAAGTTTCCAAGCTACCATAAGTCTTCTTTTCAAGCATTCTGTGTGTTGTGTACCAAAGTGATACTGATAAAAGCATATTAGCAGGCACTATCCTATCCGCAAGCTTTTCTATTTCTTCTTTTAGTTCACTTGATGACAGGGCAACTGTTATTTTTACAGAGTATTTGTCATTATCGATCTCTAACTTAAAGTCTTTCTCATTCTTCACCATAGCAAGTAGGTTTTTGTACAGAACTCTGACAGTATAGGGTAGCTTACCTTGCATAACTGATAAAATCCTAAGATTTTTCACATCAAGCTCATCTGTATCTTTACTCGTAATATGCAGTATTCTTTCCCACCTACTCGCTGTAGACTCGTCTTGAGTGAGAACAAAGCTATTGTCTATATACTTATCAGCCTCACTCCATAACCATTCTACTTCCGGCTGCTCTGATTGCATGATCTGATCAAATTCTTCTATATTTTTAAGAATGTCAGGCAAGTAATTGATTAGTTTTCTATCCATTTATCCTACCTCTTACAGCTATCGCATTCTTATCCAGTACGACATTTGAAGCTGTTCCGTTTAATTTTGTATCTGATATATCTTTTACACCCTCTATCGCAAGTATTCGACTTTCTATATTTGATATTCTAACAACTAAGCTGTCATTTTTATCCCATGTCTGATTAAGTTGATGTAAATACTCATCTACCGCTTTTGTTATGTGAGATTGCAAAGCTTGAAAACTGAAACCTGTGTCATAGACTATATTTGTATTTATATTTATAACTACACCTTCCGCTGCCCTTACACTACATATATGTCCTATAGGTGCAAGCCCATCCCCTGCCTGGTTTTGCAAAGGATCTATAAGCCCCTGTACCTTAGATACAAGCGTGCTATTTGCTACACCATGTTCAGCATTGGTTATGATCACTAACACATTAGCCCCTGTCTCCACTCCTTCAGCATTAACAGCTCTATAAACCTTACATCCTCCTACACCTTCTATAGTAGTAACTTTTTGATAATAATCCTTTTTATTACCACCAAAAGCTTGACTTTCAAAAGATGAGAAGTATCTTTGCCTAAATACTTCTGTATCTTCTTCATCTTCCCCATAGATTTCTATACTCTCTATTTGAGCAGTTTCCAGTCCATTTATGTACTCAATTGGTATTAAGCTTCCTCTTTCTCCATTAGGAGCTGCTCCGGAAGTTTCACATGTTATATAAAACCTACCTGTACTTATTTTTTCACTTACGGTCCAATTAAATTTTGTACTTGAAAACCTGCTGCCGATATCTACATCTATATTGAATACTGCTATAGCCTTTGCAAAAGTAGCTGAGTTAGGTACAAGCCCTCTTTCAGCCGCACGCTTTATCAAATACTCCCTTGGCGCCGTATCTGCAAATGTACAATCCACCAGGTAATTAAGCGCAATATATGCTTGTGCGAGCTCTGCACATACCGGAGCTACAGCAGAATAAATAACAGAGCCCTCTCTCTTATCGATACTGTTATCAACTCTTGCAAGGACTCTGTTTAATATATTTTCATAAGTATGTTCTTCAAACACTACAAACTTACCTCCGTTTCTGCTTCGATTTCCCCAAATATAGTATCTACTGTAAAAGTAACTATGATAGAGTCCTTTATTCTTTCAAATCCGAAATCATATACAGCCTTTATCCTATCATCTTGAAGTAATGCTTCACTTATAAGCCTTTCGCTTTCATCTTCTACTATATCCAGATGTACACCTATAAGGTCTTCAAACTCTGCGCCATAATTCCATGAGTAAATTAAAAACTTATATCTTTCAGTATTTAATATAAGAGCTATAGCCTGTTTTATTGCTTCTTTTTCATCTACAAAACCTATTATCTTATTAGAAATAAAATCTATGGCAAAAGTATTACTCGGATATGTTTTTTCTTCCACTTGCAAAATACTGTTATTTATTACCGGCAACATATCTCTACCTCGCTCTATCTAAAACTATGTACTTTTGTCCACCGTCAACTCTTATAAGTATGACATTTTCCCCAACTTTCAGCTTTTGATTAAAAGTTAAATTCCTTTTGCCACCCTCTAATCCGTCTACTTCAGCAGAATAATTACTTACTTGACTTGTTAAAATCAAAGCTTCTTCAGGTATCGTCAGTTTTTGGTCTATCCATATTTCAAGCGGCTCTACCTTAATCACCTTGCCAAACCTAAAACTCATAGGGTCTTGATTATCTATTGCTTCAACTGCAGCTTGTTTAACTGCTTCAACTAAGTTATACACTAAACGATCCCCCTCTCAGTTTCATTGACATTAAATGCTCATCATTCTTAAATGTATGTGTTACTTGCTCTACTACCATGTAATTAGATATTTTATTACCTTCTATATCAAGCATGACCACTAATGAAGAACCTGCTTTGACTCTTGTATCTCCGAATGCATCCTTTATACTTAAGGTCTTAGACACCTTATTATAATACTTTAATAATGCTTCGGCTTTCCCTGCTCCCGACTCTTTGTTTTCTACAGTTTCATTAAGTTGTAGCACGCCCCATTTATTTATGTTTTCACTGCTCTTCACTAAGAATATATCGGTAGACTTGTTACCGGTATTTTTATACTCTACTTTTACCTGATTGTACGTTTTACTATCAATCGAACTGTTATACTCATAGCCCTGAGCAGTATTGGCACTTATAAGTAAATCAAGCTTCATACTTTCAATGTGCTTAAGCGTAAGTTTCCCTACGTCATCATAAAATACATAAAGCTTACCTGTATTTTGTAATGTTTCATCAATAGCTGTTTGTATGATGTCAAAAAGCGTTTTATTTTGTTCTTCACGATAAGGTATCTTATAGCCTGTCTGCTCCAAATTTCCTACATTTAACCTGAAGTCTTCAGCAATAACCCTAATGACCTCTCCTGCTTCCAAGTCTTTATATGAATAAGTATCCTTATTTTTTAAGTACCTTAACTGGTCATATGCTGTACATTCAACAAACTTCCTATCCTTGCTTGATATCTTTTTACTGAATAAAAATCCAAAAAACATATCCGTACCGTCTATGGTAAGCTTTACCTGATTACCTTCTTCTGTCTTTATATTGCCATCATCAAAATATGTAAACTTAAGTTTTCCCGGACTTCCTTTTCTCTCAAGATCCAGCTGAACGCTTTCCTTTAATGAAGGTAAGTATGCCGTTTTACCATCGCTAATCATTATCTTTACTGTCATGGTATTATCAGCTCCCAACCGTCTATAATTAAATTAGGGTTCTTTATTCTTGGATTCGCCGCTGCAATCCTCGGATAAAGAGCCCCATTTCCGTAATATCTTTTTGCAAGCCCCCAAAGTGTATCTCCTCTTTTTACTACATGGGTCTTAGGTGTAGGCGCTGTGCTTGCATCTCTATTTTCTGTTATTTGTGCTTCTTCTTTTTTCTCTTCCGGCTTTGTTGTTGTAGCAGGGGGTAAAAAAACAACTTTTTTAGTACCATAGTGCCTATATTCTTTTAAGGTTACACTTACCTTTACATCCAAACCTTCTTTAGCATCCTCAGTAATTGCCAAATCCTCTAAAGTCACTTTCAAGTTAGTCTTAAAGCTTCCCGGTCTTTTAACAATAAACTGAAATGGCTTTTTATTTATCTTCAAAAGATTTAATTTATTCAAGTATCTTTTTGGCTTCTTAAAACTTCCTGTGGCTAAAAAATCATAATCTTGAGAAGGTAATAACAACTCAAAACTTATTTCTTTAAGTCCCGGTGTTTTTAACACATTTACATCGCCTTCGTTGATCAGTGTAACTGTTTTATTTGTATTTTTAGTCTTAATAGTAAGCTTGGATGGGGTAACCGGAAATAATGTTCCTCCTAAAAAGAACTTATACATTAACTATGCACCCCCTCTGCACTCATTTGAACAGCTTCTACAAACCTTACTGTAAGACCATCTATTACATTATCAAGATCCATATTAGAGCTGATCTGATTAGTCATTCCTGAATAATCTATTTTTATTTCAGCTGTAGTAAATCTATTAATAGCCTCTTGTTCTGCAATGTCTCTTAAATATTCAAGGTTTTCTTTCGTAGCTGCCAATGCTCCTGCTGCCGCCGCTGTATTACCTGCAGTTTTTCCTACATTATCCGCAACTTCTGCACCTGCACCGGTTTCAAATCCTAAAGAATCAATTCCGTCTCCATTTTTCATTGCCAACTTTTCCGCCTTAAATTCTGAATACTTACCCTTTAGGTCAGATATCTTGCTATTCATATCATTCTTAATATTTGCAAGGTCTTCAGCTCTTGATTGCTTATTTGCGTCAAGTTGAGCTTGAGCAGATGCTATAGAGTCGGCTCGTGCACTCTTTTGTGCTTCAAATTCAGCCTGTGCTGAAGCAGCAAAAGTTACTTTTGATATAGCTTCTATACTGACACCGGGTATGTTGTTTAGTGCACTTATAAAGCCATTTATTATATCAATAGCCCCGTTTACCATGTTTTGAATACCTGTAAGTACATTAACTCTCATTTGTCCTATAAAGTTGGCAATCGCAACTCCTGTTTTTTGCCAACACAAAGATAGATTTCCTGCAAGATTCATGATTGCATAAACTCCTGTCATAAAAGCCAACTTAAGCCATGTAACTCCCACACCAATAGCCATCTGTGCAAGCGTCCAAGCGTTTTTCATTCCACCTACAGCTTGTATAAATTTACATATCGCTGCCACTACAATGCCTATTGCTATTCCAATCCATAGAAAAGGATTTGCTAACATAGCAGCTATTGTTGCTTGATTAGCAGCCACTGCAAGCCACTGAACTGCTGTATATATACCCCATGCAGCTGCAGCACCTAAAATACCTACCGCTACACCTGCCAAAATAGGCTCTATATTACTCCAATTATCAACTATCCATTGTGCTCCTTGTCCAATCAGCTGTATAGCCGGTTCAAAAGAATTGAACAGTATATTTTGTATCATTGTACCCACCTGACCGTATGTATATGGCATAGCCTCAAACTTTGAGTTTATTTCATCTGCTGATGACAACATTGCACTTTTAACTACGTCTGCTGTAATTTTACCTTCTTGTGCTAACTGCCTTATTTGTCCCATTTCGACACCTAGATGATTTGCTATGGTTTCTATAATAGTTGGTGCCTGCTCAAATATAGAGTTAAGCTCATCACCTCTTAACACACCTGATGCCATTGCTTGTGTAAGCTGAGTCATTGCAGAATCCATGCCTTGCGCAGATGCTCCGGCTATTACAAATTGCTTGTTCAAAAGTTCTGTAAATGCAACAAGTTCACCTGTATTTAGAGTTTTGTGACCGCTTGCATCTATGTTACTAAAAGCATCCTTTGCCATAAGACCCATCTTTGATACAGCATCTGCTGTAGATTGATATGCTGCTCTTGAGCGGTTAGCCGACTCCATTATCGCATCCTGCAAATCTTTAGTCTTCTCTAAATCACCTGTAATGAGATTTAGCCTTGCTCTTGTTTGAGTAGCCGTGTCAGCTAATTCAATAAGGCTACCTGCTGAAAAAGCACCTGCAGCTGCTGCAGCCAAACCCATAAAAGTTTCTGTCAAATCTTGAAGTGAATTATCTGTCTGCTCACTTTCTTCTCTTGTTCTCTCTTGCCTTATAATAGCATTATCAAGTTCGCCATTAAGCTGTATAAGCCTTGTTCTTGCATCTGACAAAGCGGATGTATCCATTTGATTATTTGAGGTAGATTGCATTTGTTCAAAGCTGTCTATACAAGTAAGTAAGGCTGAATTTATTCGCCTTATTACACTTGACATTCCATCAGTAAGCACTAATTGTGATTGTATCGTAGCCAATTATTCAGTCTCCTTATCTTCTTGATTTTTTCTTTATTTCTTTAGCCTGTTTTTTATCATTTTCAACTTTAATATCGATGGCGGCAATCACAAAAGCCTGCTCTTCCTCTGTCATTCCCAAAAAATCAGTAGGTTTCCAGTGAAATTTATGCAAACAATAATAAGCATAATTAGCTTCAGGATCGCCGCCATCTATTAGTTTTTTGCTTCTTTAACTAAATCTTTTTCATCAGTAAATCCGTTGGTCTCCATAACCTTTGTTGAATAATCTTCAAACTCCCCCGGAGTAAGCATTGTGGTTATGAGCTCCTCTGCACTCATAACACCATAACTGTCCTGTAGCTCTTTATTATTCAGATTAGGGAATACTGTTGTCCTTACACATATCTTTGCCAAATAGAGATTGGCATCAAACTCTTGAGTATATTGACCTCTTTTACCCACAACCGGTACGGTGTTAAAACAACTTCTTCTGATC
>CAJPUK010000055.1 GCA_905373785.1 uncultured Johnsonella sp.
GTTCAGGAAGCGGAACAGGCGGCGGTTCAGGAAGCGGCTCAGGTGGCGGAAGCTCAAGCGGCTCAGGTAGAGGAAGTTCAGGCGGCGGCTCTGCCGTATTGTCTAAGTCAGGCTGGATATATAATAATAAGGAAGATGCATGGTACTACTATAGCGGACGTACAAGGAATACCTTAAAGAAAGGCTGGCACTATGACAGTTATGACAAGAAATGGTATTATCTTGCTCTTGATAACGGAAGAATGTTAAAGGGTTGGAATTTGATATCAGACAAATGGTATTTCTTTACACCCGAAACCAGTGAAAAAACATGGGAACTTAGAAGTGACGGCGAGTGGTACTACTTAAATAATGTTGATATACGTCCGTTAGGTTCTATGTACAGCGGAGAGGCAACTCCTGACGGTTACAAAGTAAGTGCTGACGGTCAATATGAGCCATAATGTCGGTATGAATATTATTCATCTTCGTCTGATTTATAAATAAGGTTAAATATTTTTAAGTTGTTTTGACGAAGATGAATGAGCCTTAACTGTAACGAAAAGACGGTATGCTTGCTTATAGCCGGGTAAATAAGTATCCCGGTGAGCAAGATATACAGATTAAAAATGTTTATAATCTAATTTAATTTAATACAAAGGCGGAATAAAACAGGTATTATAAAGATATTTAATGTTGTTATATGTAAATATTTTCCTCAAGTTTATGGTTTTAATAAAACCTAAGGAAGTTGCCAAATTAATATTGGTGTAATTACAAATATAAATTTAGCCAAAGTCTTTAGAATTTGCCCATATATAATAAATCCATAAAAACCATAATACAGAGCAGATGTGAGCAACAGGCATTAGATATATAAAAAATATATTTGGATTGACAAAATATCAAAATTCTTTGCCGGAGTATAAGTTAAATTTGTTATAAAAAATTATCCCCCCCCAATATGCTTTAAGCATAAGGATGTAATAAAAGGCGACAACTTCATAGTTTGGAATATGGCAGTTGTCGTCTTTGTTTATCCGCTTGGTATATAAGGATAATTTTTAGATTTATACATAGCGTGCTATATCATTGATATTTAATTAAAATCGGGAACAGTAGAGTAAAGCTCAGTTCTCTTTATTATATAGTTGCTACAATCTATCGGCAAAGTGCTGATAAGGCAGAATATTAACGATACTGTACGATAATTGTAAAATATTAAATAATAATTACGATATCCCGCAAAAATATGTTTTAAGCGTAAGGATATGATAAAGATAATAAGTACATATTAATTTATGTGCTTTTTATTGTTATGTAACTGTTAGGTTATGTTAAGGATAATTTTTAAACTAAAGCAACTAAAAATATTATAATACTGTTGTACTGACTCAAGGGCATTTGAACTGATGTCGGCATTTATCTTCGTCTGATTTATCAATAAAATTAAATATTTTTAGTTTTTTGACGAAGATGAATACTGCCTGAACTGTAATAAACCAATTACCGTTTCAGTTATATTGTAAGTTGTAAAATACCTACAGCATAAGGTTGAAATATCAAAAAGTCGGTACGGCATCTTTGAGGGAGTTATTGTGAAAATTCAACTTGGTAAGTATCCGCAATTGCTGTATCAAGAGAAAAAGTAAGCTATAGATACCGGAGTGCAAAGCCCAAGACTTTGGATAACATTTTGGATTAAGAACAGATCCCTTTATGTCTTATAATAATCTAAGGATTAAAGAAAGGAGTCGCAGCTATGAAAAAAATACTTAGTTACTTGGCAGCCCTAAGCCTTTTACTTGTACTTGTTTTTGTTCCGGGTATAAATACAAAGGCAGCACAGTCACGAACATTTAATCTTGGCAGGTTTGAGTCCGGAGCAGCTGTAAGCTACTCGTTAAATCTTAAGCTTGAGACACCGGGGTCATTGGGAACATATACTTTAGGTTCAGGCTTGCAACTTGTGGAAGATTCTTCAGGTATGCTTATGGTAAGCGGAACTACTGTCGGACATGGCAATATGAGTGTTAGTGTAAGCGGTATAAGATGTCTTACAAACAGCAGTAACCCAAGTTCAGGTGATGTTTTTAATCTCGTAATTAATTTTGAGATTTTAAGGGATATTCCTCTGAAGGTAACCTTTGTAGATGGAAGTGGAAATCAAATATCTCAACAGAATAAAATTTTAAAACTGGGAACCGGTGATGTTGAGTGGTGCGATTTATATTCATTCTTCACAACCGAGTATGTGCCGGATCCGTTATCAAGCAATCCTAATGAACATTATATAGTAAGAAATACTCAATCAGTATCGGGAACCGGCAACGGTCAGTTCAGAATGAACGGTAACAGTCCTCAAGTCAGAGTGGCACAAGATATGATGCTTCCGGCTCTAAATCAGGTTGAATATACAATTGTATGTGATAAAGTTATAGCACAACCTTACAGAATAAATTATCTTGAAAGGGGAACCAACGCTGTAGTATTTAGTGAGGAAGGCAGCGTAAATACCGATAATGTATGGGTAAATATCAGAACAGAATTCCATCATTCAGGTTCAACTTATAAAATAAGTCAAGTACAAAATTATCTTCCTACACAGTATAAATATGCTACGGCATCCAATGCGGCACAGGTATATGTATCAAGGGCAGATGCAGGTGCAGACGGATATGTTACATATAACCTGATAAGTTATAAGAAAGCCGGAACTACTATAGCAAGTCCGAGCAATGCAAGCTCAGGCGGTTCAGCTTCTACAGTATCTGTAAAACCGAGATTTAGGGAAGGATGGATACTTAGTAATAATGAATGGTATTATTACATAGGAGGTGTAAAAACTAACCTTAAGAAAGGCTGGCATAAGGATGGGCAGGACGGTTTTTGGTATTATTTAAACGGTGCAGACGGAAGGATGCTTAAGGGTTGGAATAATATAAATGACGAATGGTATTATTTGGCTCCTTACACTCCTATGCAGACATGGGAGCTTAGAAGTGACGGAGAATGGTACTATATGCATAAGGAAAATTCACGTCCACTGGGATCAATGTACAGTAATGAGAGTACTCCTGACGGATATAAAGTTGACTCCGGCGGAAAATATGTAAAATAATACGGTATTAATATTGCCTTCCCTGTTAGAGTAGGAATTGTTTTTACAAAAAATATTTTTAGTAAAGCTAAGTATATGGAAAAAAGAGGGGTTGTTATATTAAAAGAAAATAGTACTTTATATAGCGTTTTTTGCTTTATTTACTACTATATTTTCTTTTTGTAACAGCCCTTCTTTTTTGCTTTTAAAACAAGAATAATAAACTTAGCAATTATATTTGGCAAATATATTATAACTGAGTTAATTTTGAAAAACTTCTTATATAAAATATTATATATATAAAAGCAGTTATTCCCCATGATACAGGATAACATGAGAGTACAGTTATAAGAGTATTGTTATGTGGGACGACAAATAATACCCATATAACTCTTGAAACACAAGTTCCTAAAAGAGTTATGATCATAGATTTAAAAGTATAACCGATTCCCCTTATTGCTCCGGGTAAGACATCACAAAATACATAAATAACATACAATGGGGCAATAAAATGCATTATTTGAGATGTAATTAAAATTACATTGTCATCATCAACAAGAAACTGTGCAAAAACGTCACTCCAAGAGTATAGGATATAGCTGACAAGTGCTATTAATGATAATGCCATAATAAGACCTATCCTAACCCCTTTTTTTGCCTGCTTATACTTTTTTGCCCCATAATTTTGTGCAACAAAAGTTGATACCGAGGTGCAGAATGCGTCCGAAACAGCCCATATAAGAAAGTCTAGTTTTCCGGAAATAGCCCAGGCGGCGATACTGTCAATTCCTATATCATTTATAGCGGCTTGAACAACGCTATTAGAAATAGGGTATAAAACAGATTGTACTCCGATAGGTAAACCTAACTTAAAGATCTCAAGCATATGGGTTTTATAAAAACGAAGTTTACTGAGGCTTATCTTGCAGGGAAGCTTTGTTTTTGTCAATGACAGCAGAATTAAAAGTGCACTTAGGCACTGGGATAAAACAGTAGCCAAAGCAGCCCCTACAACACCCATTTGAAAAAATACTATAAATACAAAATCTAATGCCACATTAAGGAAATTAGATACAATTAAAGAATAAAAAGGGGTTTTAGAGTTACCTAATGCTCGTAATATGCCGGCTCCAACATTATAAAGCATAGATACAGCTATACCTGAAAAATAAATTAGAATATAAATTTTAGCCTCGTTTATAATTTTATTGGGAACACGAATGATTTTAATAGCAAAGGGGGCTGCTATACAGCCGATAACAGTCAATGTTAATCCTCCTAAAAAGGCGAACAACAGAGCGTTGTGGCTTGCGGTTGAGACTTCTTTATATTTTTTTGCTCCATAGTATTGAGAAATAATAATTGTAGCACCTGAAGCAAGACCGATAAAGAAATTTACAGGCATCCTTGTCAGTGTAAGAACGGATTCTATTGCAGCCAATGCTTCTTTTTTAGCAAATTTTCCTATGATAATGGCATCAGATGTTGTATACAGTGATTGAAATAGTGTACCTAAAAAGATGGGCAGAGCAAAGCGCAGCATCATTATCCAAGCATTTCCTTCAGTTAAATTATACTTTTGCAAAGAAACTTTTGTATCCATATATTTCTCCATTCATTTAGTTTGATTATTTTCATAATGAATTAACCGTATAAACCACTGTATCGTATCATTGACATTTAATTAATATCAAATAGTATAGTAACTCTCAAATTTCTTTATTATATATCTGTTATAATCTATTAACAAAGTAGTAATAATGCTAGATATCAACGATACATTATACTACCTTATAATTAAATTGCTACAAAACCGCTGTTGCTTAGTTTATTCAGCTATTATATCATATTTTGTAAAATCAACTATTATTTCAATCATGTAACATAAACAATTATACTATCTTGTCAAGGATAATCAAAGCACACGATACTTTCTTTATTAAGCCGTCAGGTGAAGATAAAGCTTGGTATCGCTTCAATGCTTTAGTTGAGAAAAATATATCCAAGGTAAGATATGTTTATAAGTGTTTATGTTGTCGAACTATTAGATAGATCAGTATATACGGTTGCTTGAAGAATATATAAAATCATAAGAAATAAAATCGTAAGAAATAATTACTAATTGACATTTTAGATTTAACATAGTAATATAAATTAAATCATCATTTTGGTGATAAGAGGTTAATAGTATATGTGGGAAAACAGGTGAGATTCCTGTACAGTGCCGCTACCGTAATGAATTTTTTCTAAGTCGGGTTTCCATAACTCTTAGATTGCTGCGAGACATGGCAAAGAGTTTTATTCTACTGTTCGGCAGCTAATGTTATTAAGTTTATGTAGTTTAACATAATAAATTGCAATAGCCGGCAGTTTTTTTTATGCCGTTTTCTTGTGTAAAATTCATTAAATCGGTATGTCAGCACTTCACTATATTCTCATAGGCTAAACCATTAACAAGTGTAGATGTATTAAAAAGAGTTTCAAAGTTTTGCAGGGGGTGAAAAAGTAATAGTTTCAATTTAAATTTTGTGAATATTTAAGGAGCAGAATGACAAAGTATATTATAAACCGTTTTATACAACTTATTTTTATTATGCTGGTCGTATCTTTTCTTACTTTTTTTATCACGTCGATACTTCCGTCCGATCCGGTAACTATGAAGTATGAAAGTATGAATCAGCAGGTTTCAAAAGAAGTGATTGAAAAAGAAAGAGAAAAATTGGGGCTTAACAAGGGCTTTATGGAAAGGTATACTAATTGGCTTTTAGCTGCATTAAAAGGAGACTTCGGGACTTCTATCAAATATGCCGTTCCGGTTTCCGAAAAGTTAGGTCAGGCTATCCCCAATACGGTTAGTTTAGTATTTATTTCAATAATACTTACCATAATATTTTCACTCCTGTTTGGAATCTTATCGGCAGTACGGCATAATACCGTAGTCGACAACATTATCAGATTCATTTCATTTATAGGTATATCCATGCCGAGTTTCTGGCTTGGACTTTTGCTTATATACTGGTTTGCAATAAGGCTTAAGATACTGCCGACCTCAGGTATGGGAGAAGCAAAGCATATGGTTTTACCTGCGATTACGCTGTCAATATGGTCGATTTCGGCATATGTAAGAAGAATAAGAGCAGGGCTTTTGGAAGAGATGAAGAAAAACTATGTTGTAGGACTTTTATCAAGAGGTGTTCCCTACAGGCGTATTATCCTCAATCATGTACTTCCCAATTCTTTGATAGGAGTACTGACTATGTTTGCAATGACTATAGGAGGTATGCTTGGAGGAACTATAGTAGTGGAAAATATTTTCGCCTGGCAGGGTGTGGGCAAGCTTGCGATGGAGGCTATAAGCAATAGAGATTATCCTATAATACAGGCATATGTGGTCTGGATGGCTCTTATATATGTAGGAATAAATTTCCTGGTTGATATATTGCACAGATCTATAGACCCTCGTATGAGAATAGGAGGTTAGAATGAGCATATATCTAAAAAGAGCATTAAGAAATAAGCAATTCATGCTGCTTTTTACATTGGGCTTACTTATGATAATCGCAGTAGTATTTGCACAAAACTTTGCACCACATGACCCTTATAAGCAGTATTATGACCATATACTGGAAAACAGCAGTGCAATGTTTCCGCTGGGAACGGATCAACTTGGAAGATGTGTGCTTTCAAGGCTGATGTATGCCGGTAAGACCTCGCTGCTTACAGTATTTGCTATAGTAATTGTGAGTGCCTTGATAGGAAGTTTTATAGGAATAGCATCGGCTATGTCGGGCGGTATAGTTGACAGTATTATAATGAGATTTTTGGATATGCTTATGGCATTTCCGGGAATGGTTCTGATTATTGCCTTGGTTGCGGTATTCGGAGTGGGAGTATTTAATATATTTATAGCATTAATAGTTACTTCCTGGGTATCCTATGCAAGGTTTACAAGGTCGGTAAGCATGAGTATTATAGGAAGTGACTTTATTCATGAGGCAAGGTTAGGAGGAGCTAATAATTTTAAGATCATGTATGCCTATATACTTCCCAATATATTGCCGCAAATGCTTGTACTTATGACACAGGACTTGGGAGATAAGCTCTTAACTTTGGCAAGTTTATCCTTGCTGGGACTTGGAGCACAGCCGCCTCAACCTGAGTGGGGCTTTATGTTAAGTGAGGGTAAGCCTTTTATGCAGACCTGTTACTGGCTTTTGATCTACCCCGGACTTATCATACTTATTAATGTAGTTATTTTTAATCTGTTAGGCGACAGCCTTAGAGATATATTAGATCCAAAATATGAAAACTAGGATGATGGTATTTATGAAGAAGAGATTATTATGTTTTTTAGGTGCGGCAGCTTTGGCACTTGCACTTTCAGCGTGTTCAAGTAATAAAAGCACATCTGAAGCTGCGTCTGAAGGAGCATCAGATGTAGCACAAAGCTCTGCTGCGGCAGATACGGGTGCTAAAAAGCATATGAATACGGCAACTTTTTGGTTCGGAAGCGACCTTGATCCGGCTAACGGCTGGAATGCATGGACACTTTCAAGAGCAGCTGTAGGTGAGAACCTTGCTACGGTTAATGAGAAGATGGAAATAGTTCCTCAGCTTTCAGATACTTGGGAACTTGTAGATGATACTACATGGAAGTTTCATATCAGACAGGGTGTTAAGTTCAGTAACGGTAAAGATCTTACACCTGAGGATGTAAAAAAGAGTATAGAAAGAGCTGTAGCAAAGGATGAGAGGGCAAAGAGCAACGCCAAGCTTGCAAGCATGGAAGTTGACGGAGAGTATTTGATTTATAAGACTACGGAACCTTATGCTTCTTTGGTAGCCAATCTTACAGAGCCTTTATTCTGTATTATAGATACAGATCAGGCTGAGACGGATATACCTAACGGACCTATATGTACGGGACCTTATAAGGTTACCTCTTTTACCCCGGATGTAGAGATACAGCTTGCTAAAAACGAGTATTACTGGGACGGTGATGTGGCACTTGATACTTATACCTTAAAGGATATAGAGGATGATGATACCAGACTTGCAGCTTTGCAGTCGGGAGAGCTTGATATGGCACAGAGCATAAGTGCTACAGGAATTACTATTTTAAGTTCAGCAGGAGGTTATACGGTTACAGAGCTTCCATCACTCAGAGTTGAGTACCTGTGTCTTAATCATAAGCATGAATTCTTATCAGACATACATGTAAGAAAGGCATTTTCATATGCAATAGACAGAGATACTTTGACAAGTATTAAAAGAGGTGAAGCTGCCGGAGCGGTATTCCCGGCTATAGCAGGATATAACTACGATAAGCTTGATTTACAAAAGTATAACCTGGAACAGGCTAAGAAAGAACTTGCAGAAGCAGGATTTGCAGATACGGACGGAGACGGTATCTTGGAAAAGGACGGAAAGAAGCTTTCATTTACACTTCCTATACCAAAGGCTAACCCTGTAGCGGAGTTTATAAAAGAGCAGCTTAAAGTTGTCGGTATAGATGTAGAGATACAGCTTTTGGAAAATATCAATGAATTAAGAGAGCAGCAGGACTTTGACTTACTTTTACTTAACTATGTAACTGCTACTACAGGAGATCCCAAGCGTTTCCTTGAGCAAAACTACACAACTAACGGAACAGATAACTTCGGTCATTATTCAAATCCTGAGTTTGACAAGATAGTAGGAGAACTTGTATCTACTTTTGATGCTAATAAAAGGCTTGAACTTGTAACTCAGGCACAGCAGATATTAAATGAAGATGTAGCAAATATTTATCTTTTAACAACTAATAACAATACCGTATCTAAAGACAGTGTAAAGAAAGTAACGGTATTTCCTATAGATTATTATTTCATGACAAAGGATGTAACAATTGAATAATGATAAGATATTAGAAATAAAAGACTTAAATATAAGTTATAGGCAAAAACAGGCTGCCGTATCTAATCTTTCCCTTTCTATAAGAAGGGGAGAGATCTTAACTATAGTAGGAGAGAGCGGCAGCGGTAAAAGCAGCCTTATACACGCTATTTTAGGGCTTTTACCTGCAAGTGTAAGTATCAGCGGAACTATAGTCTATAAGGAGAAGTATGTACTTAAGGACTTTGACGATAAGCTAAGAAAAGAAATATCGGGAAAAGAGATAGCCATGGTATTTCAGGATAGCCTAAGTCATCTTGATCCGATTAAAAAAATTGCTTATCAATATGATGAATTTATATTAGCCCATGAAAAGCTTACTAAGGAAGAGTGCAGGAAACTGGAAAGAGAAAGTCTTAAGAAACTCGGCTTTGATGATGCAAACAGGATACTTAATTCCTATCCTTTTGAACTTAGCGGCGGTATGCAGCAAAGAGTCGGTATAGCCATGGCACTTACCTTCAATCCGGCACTTTTACTTGCAGACGAGCCTACCTCAGCCTTGGATGTAACCTTGCAGGTGCAGGTGGTGGAAGAACTTTTAAGGCTGTCTAAGGATTTTAATACGGCAATGATCATAGTTACTCACAACATGGGTGTTGCCGCTCATATATCCGATAATATAGCTGTTATGAAAGACGGCAAGATGATAGAGTACGGCAGCAAGGAAGAAGTTATAAAAAGTCCCAAGACGGAGTATACAAAAAAACTTATAGAAGCCATACCTAAACTCGAAGACATAAGGTTTGCCGACAGAAAGAGCGAGGTTGTGTGATATGGAAAATGTACTTGCTATAAAGAATTTGTCTAAAAACTTTAACAAGGTCAAGGCTTTAGATGATGTAAGTTTCGAGCTTAAAAAGGGCGAGATACTTGGCATAGTGGGAGAAAGCGGCAGCGGAAAAAGTACATTGGCTAAGGTAATTACACGCATAGTAAAACCGGATGGCGGAAATATTTTATTTAAAGGAGAGGATTTTACAAAGCTTAATAGTGCGAAGTTAAGGGAATACAGAAAAAATGTGCAAATGGTATTCCAAAATCCTAACTCAACCTTCAGTCCGAGAATGAACATAGGTGATTTTTTGTGCGAGGGTATGCTTAATTTTAAACTTGCAAGCAAGAAAGAGGCATTAAAAAAGGCTAAGGAATACTTGGAGCTTGTAAAACTTCCTACCGATATTATGGAAAGACTGCCGCATCAGCTTAGCGGAGGACAGCTTCAAAGAGTGGTTATAGCCAGAGCCTTGACGCTAAGTCCGGAAGTACTTATCTATGATGAGGCGACTGCTGCCCTGGATGTGTCAGTCCAGCAGGATGTGCTTAAACTTATGTATGATTTGAGAAAATCCTGTGACAACTCCGTTATCTTTATCTGCCATGACCTTGCGGCAGTAAGGCTGGTAGCGGATAGAATTATAGTAATGTATAACGGTAAGATAGTTGAAATAGTAGACAGCAAGAATCTGCTAAGTGAGTCTAAGGAAGAGTATACTAAAAAACTGCTTGGCTCGGTGTTTGAGGTAAAGTAGTAAAATATTTATTGTCTGAGCATAATTTGAGAGCTTGGTAAGGGTGAATTTAATGACGTTTTTACTAAGCTCTGATTTTGTAAGAACTAATGACAGGCAGTTTGATTAAATCGAAAATTATACAAAAGCTGTAAAATTCTGCGTTGAATTTTACAGCTTTTTATATATAACTCAAACTCCTCACACTCAAAACTAATTTTAAGTATGGGAAGTTTGAGATAAAAAAATGGCAAAGTATAATACCAAACACAACATTTTGAGAGGTGAAAACAGATATAAGGCTAAAATCCGCTTTTGCCCCTTTCACGGTGGAAATAAACTTTTCACTTCACTTTATATTAAATCTCCTTAATATACTGGAAAAAAACAAATAATTTATGTATAATAAGCTATCGTATTAGTGATCAATTCAATACGGATCGTGAGGTGGATTTTGAAGAAGATATTGTATACAGTGTGGGACTGTATATATCCTGTTGCAACATATTTACTTATAACGTCACTTGTATTCCTGTTGCCGACTTTTTTTGGAAAGGCAGATACTTTACCACCCGTGCTTGACTTTAACAATGCTATGATAATCAATTCTATTGCTGCAATAATACTTATATTCATATGGGTTGGTATTATTTGTATAAGTAAGACGAGTGAGAAAAAAGAGCCTATAGGAATGGCGGCACTTGTTTCCACAGAGCTTAAGGACTATATTTTTATAGCCTGGCTTGCTATAAGTCTTGGAACCTGTCTTAGCATAGCAGTATCGATATTTGGTATAAGTGCAGAGGATGAGGCATTTAAACAGGTGAGTGAGCTTATAGAAAGCCAACCTTTTTGGCTTAAAATTGCAAGTGTGGGAATTATAATACCTATACAGGAAGAGCTTATGTATAGAGGACTTATATATAAGAATATAGAGCAAAGATATGATCACATCAAGGCGGCGGTTATTTCAGCTACGGTATTTGCTGTGATGCATATGAATCTAAGTCAGGGAATTTATGCTTTTTTGATGGGATTGGTAATGGCTTTTATATACCAAAAAACTAAGAATATATATGCTTGCATTACATTTCATTGCAGTGCCAATATTTTTGCAGTATTTGTAAGTACGAATACGGTAAAAGGCTTCCTTATGGAAAATGCATATGTAATACCGGCAGTATTGTTATGTATGCTTGCAAGTTCATATGTTGTTATTCTGTATTTACATAAAGAATATAGGAGGAATGTTTAGCGTGAAATTATTAAGTGTTGCTATACCTTGTTATAACTCGGCAGCCTATATGAGAAAATGTATAGACTCTGTACTTAAGGGTGGCGAAGATGTTGAAATATTTATAGTAAATGACGGTTCATTTAAAGATGATACAAAAGAAATAGCTGATTGGTATGAGAAAGAATATCCTACTGTTTGCAAAGCCATACACCAGGAAAATGGAGGACACGGTGCGGCTGTAATGGCAGGACTCAGGGCTGCAAGCGGTATGTTTTTCAAGGTTGTAGACTCTGATGACTGGTTGGATGAAGCTTCCTATATGAAGATACTTGATAAACTTAGGTTCTTTGCAAATGAGTCCGATACACAGCTTGACATGATGATAAGCAACTATGTATACGAAAAAGAAGGTGCTACGCATAAGAGGGTAATGAGTTACAAAAGAGCCATTCCGACTGAAAGAATACTTACATGGGATGAGATAGGACATTTTCTTCCCGGACAGTATATACTTATGCATTCGGTAATATACAGAAGACAGATGCTTATTGACTGTGGGCTTGAACTTCCTAAACATACTTTCTATGTAGATAATATCTTTGTATATACACCCCTTCCCTATGTGAAGAATCTGTATTATTTGGATGTGAATTTCTACAGATATTTTATAGGAAGAAATGACCAATCGGTCAATGAAGCTGTTATGATAGGAAGAATAGATCAACAGCTTAAGATTACCAAGATTATGTTGGATGCACATGATCTGTATAAGATAAAGAGCAGAAAGCTCAGAAGGTATATGATACTTTATATAGAAATAATGATGGTTGTCTGCTCAATACTTGCAATAAAATCGGGAACAAAAGAAAACCTGCAAAAGAAAAAAGAAATCTGGGCGCATCTTAAAAAGCACAACTTAAGACTGTATATGAGAATCAGATGGGGATTTTTGGGACAGAGTATGAATCTTCCGGGTAAGGCAGGAAGACAGGTATCTATAATGGGATATAAGATTACCCAGAAGTTCTATGGATTTAACTAGTGCTTACAGTTCAGGTAGGTTATTTATCTTCGTCAAAAACTTGAAATAATGCTACCGCAATCCCACCGGCTTTAGACGGTGGGTTAAGGT
>CAJPUK010000056.1 GCA_905373785.1 uncultured Johnsonella sp.
CTTTATTAACAGTACTGCGAGTATGATTGAAATAGGGAGTGTTTCTGTTTAATTACTGCTGTTTAATTTGACTATTGTTTATGTTACCAACTCCCCTATAAACCATTATTTATTAAAGAAACTATAAAGCCCCAACAAAAATATGCAAAGTATCATAATCGGAAGTATATAGGTCATGTAAAATCTCATGTAATCTTTAACCTTTATACCGTCTCCCTTATTAGCCTCCGTTTTAAACTTTTCAAATCCCCAGCCATATTTACTTACACAAAATACAGTATAAACCAAAGCCCCCAAAGGAAGCAAGATGTTACTTACTATAAAATCTTCAAAATCAAGTATACCTGAGCCTGCCCCAAGCGGCTGTATATTACTCCAAACATTAAATCCCAGAACGCAAGGCATTGACAGCAGCAGTATAAGTATACAATTTATCACACAGGCTTTAGCTCTGCTGATATGGAATAAGTCTCTGGTACAGGATATAATATTTTCAAATACCGCAAGTACTGTAGATACCGCCGCAAATGACATAAACACAAAGAACAAACTTCCCCACAATCTTCCAAGCGGCATGTGGTTAAATATATTAGGTAGGGTTATAAATATAAGACTCGGGCCGCTGTCGGGCTGCACATTGTATGCAAAGCAAGCCGGAAATATTATAAGTCCTGATGCAAATGCAACAAAGGTATCAAGGAAGGCAACATTTACCGCTTCTCCCATAAGAGATTGATTATTACCTATGTAACTTCCGAATATCGCCATAGCGCCTATACCAAGACTCAAAGTAAAGAACGCCTGATTCATAGCCGCAACGACTACATTAAACACACCGGACTTTTGCATCTTGGCAAAATCCGGAATCAGATAAAACTTAAGTCCTTCTTTTGCTCCGGGTAAGAATACGCTGTTTACAGCAAGTACCAGCATGATTACAAGCAAAGCTATCATCATTACTTTGGTGATTTTTTCCAAACCGTTTTGAAGACCTATTGCACAGACCGCAAAACTTGCAATAACTACCACAGCCATGTAAACAGTCATCTCAAGAGGTGAGGCAAGCATTTGCGAAAAAAGCTTTCCTACCTGCTCAGGGTTGGCACCTTCAAACTTGCCTATAGCCATATCCACAAAATACCTGAGCATCCAACCTGCTACCGTAGTATAGAACATCATAAGTATATAATTTCCTGCCATTGCCACATAACCATGTATATGCCAACTTGTTTTATTAGGCTCCAAGGCTTGATAAAGCCTTACCGGACTTTTTCTGCTTGCCCTTCCTATAGAAAACTCCATGGTAAGCACCGGTACACCAAGCACCAACAAAAAGAACAGATACACAAGTACAAAGGCACCTCCGCCGTATTGCCCTGTAATATACGGAAACTTCCATACATTTCCTATTCCTATTGCACAGCCTGCACTAAGCAGTATAAATCCCAGTCTGCTTCCTAAACGCTCTCTAGCCATTTTTAACCCCTTTCAAAACTAAAACTCTAATACAGTATGCTAATTTTTTGCAAAATCACTAAGTACAAGATCCGGATTTCTTTCCTCTACCATACGTATACTCCATGAATTTACAAAGATAAGCAAAGGTCTGTCTTTTAAGTCCTTGATTTTCTTCATATCGCTTGTTCCCTGCAATTTATCAATATTGATTTCGCTATAATTATCAATCCATCTTATATGCTCGTAGGGAAGTTTCTCCAACTTAACTTCTACATTATACTCATTTTCCAACCTGTAAGTCAAAACCTCAAATTGGAGCTGACCTACCACTCCTACTATGATTTCTTCCATACCTGTATTGAACTCTTGGAAAATCTGTATCGCACCCTCTTGGGCTATCTGATATATACCCTTGATAAATTGCTTTCTTTTCATGGTATCCATCTGCCTTACTCTTGCAAAATGCTCCGGTGCGAAGGTAGGTATACCCTCAAACTCTATCTTATCCTTGGTTGAGAGTGTATCTCCTATGGCAAAGATCCCCGGATCGAAAACTCCGATTATATCTCCGGCATAGGCTTTTTCAACTATCTTTCTTTCATCCGCCATCATCTGAGTTGACTGATTAAGGCGAAGTTTTTTCTTAGCCTGTATATGTATAACTTCCATTCCGGGAGTGTATTCTCCCGAACAGATACGCATAAAGGCAATTCTATCCCTATGTGCCTTGTTCATATTTGCCTGTATCTTAAAAACAAAGGCTGAGAAAAACTCATCCTTCATAGGGTCAACTTCCACATCCTTGCCGCTTCTTCCAAGCGGAGGACTGGTCATATCAAGAAAATGAGACAGGAAGGTTTCTACACCGAAGTTGGTAAGTGCAGAGCCGAAAAATACCGGAGAAAGCTTACCTTTATTTACTCTTTCCATATCCAGTTCATCACTTGCTCCGTCTAAAAGCTCTATATCTTCTAAAAGCTTGGAATAAAGTATCTCTCCTATATCGTCTTTTGCCGCCTTATCCTCAAAAGAAATTATATGACTGTCAACTTCCTTCATTCCGGCATGACCTGCACTGTAGCTGTGTATCTTTTTGCTTGCCCTGTCATATACTCCCTTAAACTCCTTGCCGCAGCCTATAGGCCAGTTTATAGGGCAGGTTCTTATACCGAGCACTTCCTCTATATCGTCAATCAGTTCAAAAGGATCTTTTGCCTCTCTGTCAAGCTTATTAATAAAGGTAAATATAGGTATATTCCTCATCACACAAACCTTAAAAAGCTTCTTGGTCTGTGCCTCTACACCCTTGCTTGCATCTATTACCATTACCGCCGAGTCGGCTGCCATAAGTGTTCTGTAGGTATCTTCCGAGAAGTCCTGATGCCCCGGAGTATCAAGTATATTTATACAAAAATCATTATAATTAAACTGCATTACAGATGAAGATACGGATATACCTCTTTCCTTTTCTATATCCATCCAGTCACTGACGGCATACTTTGCAGTCTTTCTACCCTTTACGCTTCCGGCAAGGTTAATAGCACCTCCATACAGCAAAAACTTCTCGGTAAGAGTAGTTTTACCGGCATCCGGATGGCTTATAATTGCAAAAGTACGCCTTTTTTTTATCTCATCAAAATTCAACTCGTTGCCTCCTAAAAATATTACTTATTATTGCTTTTTTTCACTATATTTAATGATTTCATCCAAAATCTTATGGGCTACTTTCTTCTTGGATAAAACTTCGGTTTGTATAATGTCCTCTTTTGTTATAATACTAACCTTATTGGTATCTTTTCCAAAGCCTGCACCCTCTTCTTTTAAGTTGTTGGCAACTATCATATCCAAGTTCTTTTTTTCGAGTTTAAGCTTTGAATTCTCTATTAAATTGCTTGTTTCCATTGAAAAACCGCATAAGAATTGATTATCTTTTTTATTCTCTCCAAGATACTTTAGTATATCGGTAGTTCTTTCAAGTCTTATACTAAGCTCTCCATCCGATTTTTTCATCTTTTCATCAGATACATCATAAGGTCTGTAATCCGCCACTGCTGCCGATTTGATTATAATATCAGAATCACTTGCAAATTCTTTCACAGCCTCATACATATCCTGCGCAGACACCACATCCACTATATCAACAAACTCGGGTCTTTTCAGTGCTGTTTTACCAAGTATCAGTCTTACCTTAGCTCCTCTGTAGGCTGCCGCCTTGGCAAGTTCTATACCCATCTTGCCGCTGGAATGATTGCTTATAAAGCGTACCGGATCTATTTTCTCTATAGTAGGACCTGCGGTAACAAGTACATTTTTACCTGCCAAGTCCTTCTCATAGGCTATATTCTTTACTATATGAGCAAATAACACTTCTATATCCGCAAGCTTACCCTTTCCCACATCTCCGCAGGCAAGCCTTCCGCTTGCAGCTTCTATTATCTCATATCCGTAAGAGCTTAGTTTTTCCAGATTATTTCTGACCGTTATATGTTCATACATATTTGTATTCATAGCCGGAGCTGCGAGTATGGGACATTTTGCCGCCAAAACGGTAGTTGTAAGCATATCATCTGCAATACCTGCACTTAACTTTGCAATAATATTCGCAGTTGCCGGAGCTATAAGTATCAAGTCGGCTTTTTTAGCAAGGGAAATATGCTCCACTTCAAAGGTAAAACCTCTATCAAAGGTGTCAACTATACATTTATTGCCGCTAAGCACCTCAAAAGTGGTCGGTGTTATGAAATTAGTTGCATTCTTTGTCATAATAACATGAACTTCTACTCCATGTTTTACCAGATCACTTACCAGATTTGCCGTCTTATATGCCGCTATACCGCCACTTACTCCTATAACTACACATTTTGACATTAACATATTAACCTCCATTGTCACAAGAGCCGAACTATGATAAACTGATAAATTATATTTATCGGTTTATCAGCTTGCATTAACCGATTAAGTTTATCATACTGAAACTAAGTAGGCAAGCTGTTATTCCAAGCACTTATTTAATTTAAGAAGGGAAATGTTACAGTTTATAAAAGTCATGTAATTCATCAAAATAGCAGCGATGTAATGTGTCATTGATATTTAATTAATATTGCCAATAGTATAGTCACTCTCAATTTTCTTTACTATATATCTGTTGTAATCTATTAACAAAGTAGTAATAAAGCCGGATATCAATGACACACTAAACTCTCTTTTTTATACTGTTTTGATGAAAATGAATGATCAACATTAACTGTAGTCGGGTAATAAAACAATGATACTTGCAATAGATATGGGAAATTCCAATATAGTAATAGGAGGCATAGATAAAAGTAAAATCTATTTTTTAGAAAGGGTTACTACCACACTTAATAAAACCGATCTTGAATATGCCGTTAATATCAAAAATATACTTGATATACATGGCATAGACAGCTCTCTTATCGAGGGTGCCATACTCTCAAGTGTAGTACCTCCTCTTAATAAGGCTATTATTTCAGCGGTTAAAAAATCGGTCAAGCTTGACTGTATGCTTGTAAATCCCAATATGGAAACCGGTATTGATCTGCTTATGGACTCACCTTCATCCGTAGGATCCGATCTTATAGTAGACTCCGTTGCGGCAGTGCATGAGTATAAGCTTCCTTTGGCAGTTATAGATATGGGTACTGCAACAACTATATTTGTAATCGATGAAGAAAAGAACTTTATAGGCGGTATAATACATCCGGGAATCAGAGTTTCTTTGGAGTCTTTAAGCAGAAATACCGCTCAGCTTCCTGCCATAGACCTTGATGCTCCAAGCAATATTATTTCCAAAAACACCATAGACAGTATGAAGAACGGTATACTCTACGGTCATGCCGGCATGATAGATCGCTGTATTGATAAAATGGAAGAAGAAATAGGTAAAAACCTTACAGTTATAGCTACCGGCGGTTTTTCCTCTTATCTTAAACCTCTGTGCAAACATGAGCTTATACTTGATGACAACCTTTTATTAAAGGGGCTTAGAATTTTGTACGAGTTAAATAAAAAAAGCTAATAAGATTAAATCTATTATTCAGGTTCGGAATTTTATAAAGGTCAAATAAAAACGGCAGCCTATAACCGTACTTTGGCTGCCTGAAGTTTTTCCTGTAGCAATATTTAATGGGATTCGAACCCTTACAGGGTGCATTACATAGCCTTTAACATTTAACATTGACTAAAACCGCACCAAATCCGGCTTTCCAAAGCATAAACACTAAACATATACTTTTACTTATACCGGTTAATTTAAGCCATTTAAGTTGCTACAGGCGGAAAACTTATTTAGATATCCACCTCTATCGTGGCGGTATTATTAATCAGATCTACTGCGGTCTGTGCCTTGCTAAGTTCTTCCACTACGCTAAAATAATCTTTTTCAGCTTCCTTCGGATCATAGTTTGTATACCTGTAGTCAATAATATTGCCTGCACGACCGAACGAATTATCTCTGACCTTCTCCTGCCTGCTCATCAAGCCTTGTAACACTTCTTTTTTGGCAGACAGTTGAGGTATATAGATAAGAAGCTGATCAAGCGTCATAGCAAACTCCTCAACATTTGTACTTATATTAAATACATTTATGGCGTTTCTGAGTTTTCTTATCTTTTGGTCTATATCTTCAACAACCCTTCTTGTATCGTCATAACTATACTCAGGACGAAGTTCCTCAAGGTTTTCAGTAGTTGCCGCAACAAAGGTTGAGTTCATTGCCTCCTTTTGAAGCAGATTGTCCTTTTCATAATTCAGCAACTTGATCTGCTTTGCCGCTTCTGAAATCGTATATTTCATGCTTTTCTCCCTTCTATACTTTAATGCATGATTAATGCGGTTTAGGCATTAAGATAGCCTCAAATACCGCTGTCTGCATACACTATTTGAACCTTGTCTTCCATAGCTACATAGTCAAAGGTTTCATTCTTTTTATCGGTTATAAGAAAATCAACCTCTCCCTCATCATCTGCCACCTTTGCCAGATAGCTGTCCCCGAATTTTGAGTTATCTGCAAGTACAAAGCTTTGTTTTGCAGCCTTAAGCATCTCTCTTTTTACAGCCGCATCATCAAAATTTGTAACCGAATATCCGTAACCCAGAGCTACTCCGTTAAGCCCTATGAAACTCTTGTCAACTCTTAAATCCCTTATGGTTCTTTCGCTTATTTTTCCCATAGTGGAATTATTGTGAGATCTGAACTCGCCGCCTATCTGAATTAAGGTAATGTCTTTGCAGTCCTTTAATAAATTAACCAAATTAACTGAATTTGTAAGTATGGTAAGGCCCTTTTTTTCATCTTTTACAAGAAGCTTTGCAAGTTCAAGCACTGTAGTTGAACCGTCACACATCACGGTATCATTATCATCTATAAATTTATAGGCTTCCTTTGCTATACTTTGCTTTTCTTCTATGTGAACTATAAGCAAATCACTCATCATATAATTCACCGCAGCCGAATAAAATGGTATGGCGCCGCCATGGGTGCGTCTAAGCTTCTTCTCTCCTTGAAGCTCATCCAGATCCTTCCTTACCGTAGCCTCTGTAATACCAAGTTGCTTACTGAGCTCAGCAACTCTTACCGCCTTTTTTCTGTTAAGAATGTCACATATATACTTTTTTCTTTCTTCTGCAAGCATATCACTCTCCCGATAAACCTAAAGTTTGTCCCAATTAAATACCTTTTTGTTAGCAGCTTCTTTCAAATCCATATAAGTATAGCTTCCGTTTTTGTATACCACATACTTATTCATAAGACCTTCATTTACAGCCTTAATTGCATACTTGGCAAAGCCTGCCGCATGGAGTCTGTCCGCTGCTGACGGACTTCCGCCTCTTTGGCAGTATCCCATAAGGTTATACTTTACATTAAGACCGAGCTTTTCCTTAACATACTCTGCCGCCTCTATTGTTTGATAAGAGCCTTCTGCAAAAGTCACCAAAACATAATCCCTGTCTTTCTTATCAAGAATCTGTTTTACCCTCTCACATATTTCTTCATTGGACATAGGAGCTTCCACCAAAACCGAAAAATCCGCCATTCCCATAAGTACTGAACTGTTGGTCAGATATCCGTCCCATGCTCCGAGAGTCTCTACAAAAAATACTCTTCCCGGAAGAGACATCCCTGTATCGGAGATTGCATCTATGTAATCGCATTGCATATTAAGTGCAGTATCAAAACCCAGGGTATATTCACTTCCGTAAATATTGTTATCTATAGTTCCGGGAATACCTATAATATTTATATCACTGCAGGCTTCGTGAAGTTTTAACGCTCCGAGAAAAGAACCGTCTCCTCCGATAACTATAAGTACATCTATACCGTCAGCTTTAAGGTTATCAGAAAGCTGCTTTTGCCACTTAGGCTCACTAAGCTCCGGAAACCTTCCGGTACGCAGCATAGTACCTCCAAGCTTATACCAGTCCTGAACCTTATTTATATTAAGCTCATATATATTATGATCCCTTATTCCCAAAAAACCTCTTTCATAAGCAAATACTTTATGTTCACAAGATATTGCTTCTTTGACAAGTTGTGCTATACAGGGGTTCATGCCCGGAGAATCTCCTCCGCTTGTAATAATTGCTATATTCAAATTCGCATCCTCCGTTTGTGCTTATTAACACTTCCAAGCCTTGCCTGCACTGCCGAATATATCTATCTTATCTTTAACAACCTGTGCACAAGCTGCCTTAACAGGTCCTGCGTATTTTCTGGGATCAAACTCCGACTCGGGATTCTTAGCTACAGACTCTCTTAAAGTTCTGCTGAATGTAGCCTTTAACTCAGTTCCTACATTGATCTTGCTCATTCCAAGCTGTATACATTTTTTGAAGTCCTCTACCGGAACTCCTGTACCTCCATGCAGTACCAACGGACAGGAGGTAAGAGATGCTATCTTCTCAAGACGAGGAAAGTCAAGCTTAGGCTCGCTTTTATAGAAGCCATGTGCCGTTCCTATTGCAACGGCAAGTGCATCTATCTTGGTTTCTTCAACAAATCTTACCACATCATCAGGATTTGTAAAGAGGGCTGAAGCCTCATCAACAACTATATCTTCTTCTCTTCCGCCGAGTTTTCCAAGCTCAGCCTCTACAGAACAGCCGTATATAGCCGCAAATTCAGCTATAGCCTTGCTTTGTGCTATATTTTCCTCATAAGGATGGGTTGAAGCATCTATCATTACGGAGGTAAATCCCTCTCTTATACCTTCTTTTATCATTGCATGGTCGGTAGCATGATCCATATGTAAGCATATAGGTATGTCAACCGCTGCCGCCATGCCCTTAACCATACCTGCAAGTTGCTTAAGTCCCATATATTTTATAGCTCCTGCCGATGCCATCAGGATAACCGGAGAATTCTTTTCTACAGCACCGTCAACTATGCCCTGTGCGTCTTCATAATTATTGAAGTTAAATCCTCCGACAGCATAATGTCCTTCTCTGGCACCTGCAAGTATCTCTTTTAATGTTACTAATCCCATAATGTCTCCTTTCAAAAAACATTTTATGTTTAAATTATAATTAATGATGTCCGTTATAAATATTAAAGTCTTTTAAGACCTTAGTTTTTACCGTCCTTACACAAATAGTAAGCACCGTAAAGTACTACCGAATCATTCAGCTTGGAATACCTCAACATACCTTCATCAACCCTATGCACACATCTTTCTTTAAGAGTGCTTATACAGGAATGATGAAAATACTCTTTAGCCTTTGTTACTCCACCGCCAAGCACTATAGCCTCCGTATCAAGTATGTTTAAAAGATTGGCTATGCCAAGCCCCAGATAATATCCCTCCAGCTTATATGCTTCCAAGGCGTATTCGTCATTTTTAGAGGCTGCCTCAAGTAAAAGACTTCCTTCTATTTTATCAGGATCATAGTCTGCAAGCTCAAAAGCCAAACTCTTCTTTCCGGCAAGCATATCCGCCTTCATTCTTTCATTAATTGCAGTTCCCGAAGCATAAAGCTCAAAACAGCCCTTAGAGCCGCAAGGACAGTCTATACCTTCAGGCAGTATGGACATATGTCCTACCTCGCCCGCTCCGTCATGACTACCTCGGTAAATATTATTATTTATTATTATACCGCCGCCACAACCGGTACTTACTGTCATATATATAAGATTTTTACAACCTCTTCCCTCTCCGCAGCGTACCTCGGCAAGTGCTCCAAGATTAGCATCATTGTCTAAAAGTACCGGCAGCTTAAAATCTTCTTTAAGCCTTTCTACTATCGGAAAGTTCTCCCAACCCATCAGGGGAGCGTGTATTATTATTCCTTCTTTGGTATCCAGGGGTCCGGGGCTTCCCACTCCTATGGCTGTCACATCTTCTCTTTTAATACTAAGCTTCGCTAAGATGTCTTCCAGTACTTTTTTTGTATTTTGGTATACAGCTTCTTTTCCCTTAAAGGTTTCAGACTTTCTTTTAAGCACATAGTTATTAACTATCTCGCCGTTTTCGCTAAAAACGGACGCCGAAGTCTTGGTTCCTCCTATATCAAGTGAAAGATAGTATTTACTCATATTCAAACCTTTCTTTTTTGATATTTATTTTCCTCTGCTTCTTTTTTGCATCATATCAAGTACTACAGCTATTATAATTATTGCTCCTATAACAACATTTTGCCAATAAGAATAGATATTAAGAAGATCCATACCTGTCTTTATAACCGCTATTACCGCACAACCGAACATAGCTCTTGCTACCGAGCCTGAACCGCCTGAAAGACTTGTACCTCCAAGTACTGTAGAAGCTATGGCAAACATCTCATAACCGTTACCTGAGTTAGGCTGCCCGTTTTGGAGCTTGGAAGCTATGCATACTCCGCAAAGTCCTGCCATAACGCCGCAAATTACATAACTTATAAGATTTATTTTCTTGACATTAATACCGCTAAGATGTGCTACATTGCTGTTACTTCCTACCGCAAATACATGTCTTCCGAATACTGTTTTTGATAATAATATATGCATTATAACAACTACTATAGTTGTAAATATTACTATTACAGGTACCGCTCCGTTAGGCATAGTCTGTGTAGGTATAACTCTGCTTGCACCAAGGAATGCAAATGAGGTCGGAAGTCCGTACACCGGCTGCCCTCCGGTCAAAATAAAAGCAAGACCTCTCAGTGCCGTCATGGTTGATACCGTACAAATCATAGGTATAACATTAAAATACGCTATCAAAACTCCGTTGATCAAACCGCATAAAGCTCCTACCACTATACCTGTAGTAATTATAAGAAACATGGCAAAAGGCACATTCATATCAGGAAATCTAAGTCCTATAAATGATACTATTACTCCGGCAACACCTGCTATAGAGCCTACTGAGATATCTATTCCTCCAAGTATGATTACATAAGTAAGACCTGAGGCAAGTAAGGCGTTGGTACACATCTGAGATAGTATATTACTTACATTTCTTCCTCCGAAAAATGTTTTGTTGGAAAGTCCAAAGCCTATACACAGTAATATTAAAACCACAACAACTACATTATTGCTAACTAATTTTTTTAATTTTGCACTGTCCATATTTTCATCCACCTATCATGTCAAATAATTAATTCTTTGCATCACTTGTAATACTTGCAAGCATTATAATATTTTGCTCATCCACTTCATTCTTCTGAAGTTCTCCGCTTATACGCCCCTCACGCATTACAATTACCCTGTCGGATACACCTATTACTTCCGGCATCTCCGAAGATATCATAATTATAGCTCCGCCATTGTCTACAAACTCATGCATCAGTGTATAGAACTCGGAACGGGCATTGACATCTATACCTCTGGTCGGCTCGTCAAGTATAAGTATGTTGGACTCGGCGGCAAGCCATTTTGCAAGTATGACCTTTTGCTGATTTCCACCTGAGAGATTGGCAAGTCTTGTATACATATCAGGTGCCTTAACCTTTAATTTGGACATATATTCCTCAGCCACCTTTTTTTCCCACTTTGTATTTACAAAACCGAATTTATCACTTCTATATACCAGACTTGGCAGTGCTATGTTCTCAACTATGTTTTTTTCAAGTAAGAGACCGGTTCTTCTTCTGTCCTCGGTAACCAGACCTATGTTATGGTCTATAGCTTCCTTAGGTGCATTTATATGGAATTCCTTTCCCCTTAGATAAACTTTACCAAAGTCGGCATGCTCCGCACCGAAAAGTGCCAGCATAACCTCCGTTCTTCCGGCCCCTACCAGTCCTGAAAATCCGAGTATCTCTCCCTCATATAAGGTAAATGATATATTCTCAAAAACTCCTTTTTTGGTAAGGTTCTCAACTCTTAAAACCTCAGCACCTCTTTTATGAGTTTTTTTGTTGTAATAGTCCCCCATTTCTCTGCCTACCATGCTGTTTACTATGTGTTTTTCCGTTACATCCTTTACCATCATGGTATCGACCTTACAACCGTCTCTCAAAACCGTAACTCTTTCACAAATCTCCGTAAGTTCCTTTAATCTGTGTGTAATGTATATGATTGCTACATTATGTTCTTTTAATATCTTAACCTGTTTAAATAAAGCATCTATTTCATGGTTTGACAAAGAGGAAGTCGGCTCATCCATTACCACTATTTTGGCATCCTGTGATATGACTTTTGCTATTTCTATCATCTGCTGCTGTGCGGCATTAAGCTCTCCTGCGATCTCCTGTGCCTTTATATCAACTTCCATAAAGTCAAGTATTTCCTGCGTTTTTTTGTTCATAGTCGCCATATCCAAAAATCCGCTTTTCTTTTTTATCTCCCTGCCAAGCCATACATTCTGTGCTACAGTCAGATCCTTTGCAATACTAAGCTCCTGATGTATAACTGCTATACCCTTGTCTATAGCCTGTTTTGGAGAAGTAAATTCAATTTTTTTGCCTTCAAAAAAAATATTTCCCTTTGTAGGTATGTATACACCTGATATAATCTTTATCAAGGTTGATTTACCGGCACCGTTTTCTCCTACCAGGGTATGCACTTCTCCGGGGTAGAAGTCTACGCTCACATCGGTTAACGCCTTTACTCCCGGAAACTCTTTACTTATATTCTTTACCTGTAAAATAGGCTCCATATTTTAACCTTTCCATTGATCAACAAAAAACAAAAAATAATTAAAGAGAAAATCATTATGTCTTAGTGAACTGCCCATAGTCTAAAACCTATGGGCTTCC
>CAJPUK010000057.1 GCA_905373785.1 uncultured Johnsonella sp.
TTTTAATTCTTTTTCTGTAGCAAACTCTCTTCCGAACAATATATTCTCTTTAATACTTCCCGAAAATAAAATGTTATCTTGAGATACATAGGCTATTTTTTTCATAAACTCGGGTTTTAAAAGGCTTTCTATATTAACTTGGTTTACTGAAAGCTCTCCGCTTCCTATCGGATACTCCTGCAAAAGTTGTCTTATAAGCGTTGTCTTTCCCGAACCGGTTCTTCCTGCAATCCCTAAAGTCTTGCCCCTGTTTATCTGCAAATTGATATTTTTTAAGTTCACTTCCTTAGACTGAGGATACTTAAAGCTGTAGTCTGCAAATTTTACAGTGTCTAATTCATCTTTTATAATTCTTCCTTTATGGATTTTTTCATCTTCTTCTTCCTCAAGAACTTCATAAATTCTTTCAGTAGAAGCCGCTCCTCTATGTGCTACATTTATAAACTCTCCTATAGCATACATAGGCCAGATAAGGTAGGATAAGTAAATATTAAATGTTACCATATCTCCAAGTGTTATGGCTTTTGAACTTATCAGACCTGCGCCGCAGATCAAAGATATGGCATAGCTGATTGCTATAAATACATTGGATACGGGCCAAAAAGAAGCCGTAACCATCTCGGCTTTTAGGGTCTTTTCATATACATCCTTTGTACTTTCTTCAAAATCTTTAAGGCTGCTTTCTTCAAGTACATAAGCCCTTACCAGCCTCACTCCGTTAATATACTCAAGTACCTTGGCACTCATGTTGCTTCCGGCTTCCTGCTGCCTTACAAAAAATGCATAGATATATTTCCCGGCATAGTTAGTCATAAAAGCAACTATTGTAAGCGGTATGGTACAGTAAAGTGTCAAGATCCAAGACACTCTTATACCCATTACTATCAGTATAAGCGGCAAATAAAACAGTGCGTCAAAAAGTGCCAAAAGACCGAAACCGCTAAAAGTACCGACTGCCTCTATATCGCTGCTTGCTCGGTTCATCAAGTCTCCGGAGCCGAACTTTTCAAAAAATGTCCTCGGCATCTTAAGTATCTTATTCATTAAATAAGTTGACAGTCTGTATTCAAGTATTCTTGCATTCTTAAATAATATATATGACCATATACAGGAAAGTATGTATTCACTCACTGCCAACGCACTAAGCTTAAGCACATAGCTCATAAGCAGTTTTGTTGTGATCTCTCCTGTGGATATGCTGTCAACCGCCGCTCCAAGTACTAAAGGTCCTGCTATGGTTATGAAATTAACTATAAGCAATATTATAAGGGCAATAATATTTATTACTGCCCTTTCTTTAAAGTACCAATATAGTTTTGATAATTTTTTAAGCATACTTTTTACAACCTATATAAGACCGAGCTTAACGCAGGCGTTGTACACTCCGTCTTTGTCTATATCATCAGTTACCATATCCGCCACTTCTTTAAGCTTATCATGTGCATTACCCATAGCAACTCCTACACCGGCTCTTTTAAGTATCTCCATGTCATTCATGGCATCTCCGAAAGATATCGTATCTTTAACATCTATATTATAATGCTTACTAAGTCTTAACAGTCCCGACTCCTTGCTTACATCTCCCTCTATAACGTCCGCGCCGAGTCCTCCTGCAAAAAGCGGACAGCGTATACTTTCAAAATTCGACTCTATATCACTTGCTCCCACTTGAGTGCCTATGTAAGCCAGAGTACCTACTTCCATTTCAAAAATCCTATTGGGGTCTCCGAATTTTCTTTGAGACATGCCCCACTGTTTTTTATCCCACTCTACAAGCTTTTCCTGATTAAAATAATAATCCATATCATTTTCTGCAAGTCCTATAGTATATCCCTTATCCAAGCAAAATTTTATCAAATCACATAAAACTTTCTCATTAAATAAATGCCTGTATACGGTTTCTTTGTCTATCGTAACCTTAGTTCCGTTAAGCTCTATGGTTGCGTGCGGATTGATTTTATCTATAAAGCTCGGTCCGTCATGGTTTTCAAGGTTTCTTCCGGTTGCTATTGCAACTATATGTCCGTTTTCTCTAAGTTTTTTCACTGCCTCAAGTGCAGACTCCGGTATGGTATAGTCCGCATGGTTTAACAGTGTCATATCCAAATCAAAGGTTATTAACTTCTTCAAATCTTTTCTCCTATTTTTTCTATCATCTAAACTTCTATAACAACTAATATCTGCAATTTATAACTCATTAAAACACTGTATTTTTTTCATTTTATTGCCGCTTTTAATTAGTGATGAATTGTATTGTTAATCTATTACACTTTACTTATCTGTAAACTGCCGATTATGTACCAAGCGAAGTCTTATTTTCACAGACCTGCTGAACAGATGTCTTTACAGGTATTTACTTTTAAAGTCTATGCAGTAAGTGACTTAAAGCAAAGTATTATTTTTAATACATTTACGGCGATTTTTATATATTGTTCTCATCAAGTACTATTGTAAAAGGTCCGTCATTGATAAGCTCTACCTGCATATCGGCTCCGAACTCTCCCTGTGCCGTCTCTATGCCCTGCTCTTTGGCACGACTTACCATGTATTCATAAAGCCTTTTTGCTTCTTTAGGGTCTCCTGCCCCTATAAAGCTCGGTCTGTTGCCGTCTTTACAGCTTGCAAGCAGGGTGAACTGTGATACCAGTAAAAGACTTCCACCCACATCCCTTATGGATTTATTGGTTTTACCGGCTTCATCCTCAAAAATTCTAAGTTTTATAAGTTTATTAAGATACTTATCGACTATAGTCTCATCATCACTGCCTGCCACTCCGACTAAAACCATAAGCCCTTTCTCTATGCTGCCTACTACCTTGTTCTCTATACTTACACTTGCCTTACTTACTCTTTGTATAACCAACCTCATATCTTTTCTCCTAAAATTTTCTTATTTCATCATCTTCATCATCCAAGACAACTGATTTTATCTGCACATAGTATAAAACCTTGTCCGATATAACGACCTTTACTCTATCTCCAGCTTTTTTACCTATCAATGCTTTTCCCAGAGGAGATTCTATACTTATACGACCGTCAAGCGAAGCCCCTCTTATCGGAGTTACAAGCTTTACAGTCATCTCTTCCTCATCATTTTCAAAATATAATTCCACAAGCTTGTTAAGACCTGCCTCGTCCATACCGCTCTCATCTTCCACAACTTCGGAAAATCTGAGCATTTTATCCAAATACCTGATACGGCTTTCATTGATATTCTTCTCTCTTTTTGCCGCATAGTATTCAAAGTTTTCGGATAAGTCTCCGTGGGATCTTGCCTCCTTGACCGCCGCTATCAAATCTTTTCTAAGCACAAGCTTTCTGTGCCTTATCTCTTCTTCTATCTTTTCTATATCTTTTTTAGTTAATTTTTCTCCCAAATCCAATGTCCTCTTCTATGCACCTATGCTTAATCTAAATAAGTATATCTTATAAAACAACTTACTACAATACAATAAGTATCACAAAAAAGCTGTAGTAAAATATTGATTTTTATAGAATATTGTCCACTTAATATCAAATAAGAAACAACTATAAAATCTATTTTACTACAGCTTTTTAAGATAGCCTATCTTTATTTTAATATGTTCCGTCCTTAACTCCCAGTCTTACAAGCGCCTTCTTTAATGCAAGTTCAGCTCTTACCAAATCTATATCCTCATCCTTGGACTCAAGCCTTCTTTTTGCTCTCTCCACCGCTTCTTTGGCACGATTTTCATCTATGTCCTCTGGCCATTCGCAGGCTTCAGCCAATATGGTTATTTGATCTCCCAGTACTTCTGCAAATCCCGATAAAAGTGCAGCTTTTTTCACTTCACTTTCTTTATGTATATTCAGAACTCCCGGAGCTATAACAAAGGTCATAGGAATATGCCCTTTGTAGATACCTACATTTCCTGAAGTTGTTGTAAACTCCGCCATGGTAACCATATCTTCATAAAAGCAGCAGACCGGAGTAAGAACCTTAAGCTTAAAACTTTCCATTTATTAAGTCTCCTTACTGTTTGACAGATACTCTCACATCAAACAACTCCTATTAGTTGGCAGCCGCTTTCTGAGCCTTTTCAAGCACCTCTTCAATTCCGCCTACATTAAGGAAGAACTGCTCGTGTATGTCATCATACTTGCCTTCCAGTATCTCCTTGAAACCTCTTACAGTCTCGGATACAGGCACATACTTACCTGAAAGACCGGTAAACTGTGTTGCTACGAAGAAAGGCTGTGATAAAAACCTTTGGATCTTACGTGCCCTTGATACTGTAAGCTTATCATCTTCCGATAACTCATCCATACCGAGCATGGCTATTATATCCTGCAACTCTTTATACTTTTGTAAAACCCTTTGCACTCCTCTGGCTACCTGATAATGCTCTTCTCCGACTACCAGCGGAGAAAGTATACGAGAGGTAGATGCCAGGGGGTCAACTGCCGGATATATACCCTGCTCCACTATGGCTCTGTCAAGAACCGTAGTTGCATCAAGGTGGGCGAAAGTATTAGCCGGTGCAGGGTCTGTAAGGTCGTCTGCCGGAACATATACAGCCTGAACCGAGGTTATGGAGCCTTGCTTGGTTGAAGTTATTCTCTCCTGCAAAGCACCCATCTCTGTCTGCAAAGTCGGCTGATAACCTACCGCTGAAGGCATACGCCCCAGTAAAGCGGAAACCTCCGAACCTGCCTGTGTAAACCTGAATATATTATCTATAAACAAAAGCACGTCTTTACCTGCTTCATCACGGAAGTACTCCGCCATGGTAAGACCGCTGAGTCCTACTCTCATACGTGCACCCGGCGGCTCATTCATCTGACCGAACACCAGTGTGGTTTTATCTATAACTCCTGACTCTATCATCTCATGATAGAGGTCGTTACCCTCTCTGGTACGTTCTCCTACTCCCGTAAAAACCGAATATCCGCCATGTTCTGTAGCTATATTTCTTATAAGTTCCTGAATAAGTACGGTTTTACCTACTCCGGCACCTCCGAACAGACCTATCTTACCTCCCTTTTGGTAGGGGCAAAGGAGGTCTACTACCTTAATGCCTGTCTCAAGGATCTCCGTACTTGTTGACTGCTCTTCAAAGCTCGGAGCTTTTCTGTGTATAGGAAGCTTCATTTCAACTTTAGGGTTCTCCTTACCGTCTATAGCCTCTCCGAGAACATTGAACATACGACCCAAGGTATGCTCTCCTACCGGAACGGATATAGGACTTCCTGTAGCTAAAGCCTCCATTCCTCTCCTAAGTCCGTCTGTAGTATCCATAGCTATACATCTTACCACATCATCTCCAAGATGCTGTGCCACTTCTACAGTAAGTGTTTTATTATCCTCTGTCTTTATAAGTATAGCTTCATTTATATGAGGCAGATGGTCTTTTTTGAATTTTATATCGAGAACGGCACCTATAACCTGACTTATTCTCCCTACATTTAACTCTGCCATAAACTCTCCTTAAACTAATTTTTATTGTTATATCGCATTGGCACCTGCCACTATCTCTGTAAGTTCCTGAGTAATAGCACCCTGTCTTGCACGGTTATACTTAAGAAGTAACTTATCTATAAGCTCATCCGCATTATTGGTAGCATTTTCCATTGCATTCATTCTTGCACCGTTTTCCGAAGCTATGGCTTGCTGCAGCGAACCGTAGATAATGGCTGAAATATACTTTGGAACTATTGCTTCCAAGACTTCCTCTTCATTAGGAGCATAATTCATCAAAAGTGTGGACTTTTCTTTATCCTCTTCTTTTTCTGCCTCATCAAGGCTTATAGGAAGCAGCTTTTTAAGTGTAGGCACATGTACCACAGTATTCTTAAAATGTGTATATACCACATATATTTCGGAAATCTTTCCTTCTTCATAGTCCGATAAAAGTTTCTTTGTGATATCTACAGCATCCTGATACATAGGATCCAATATAACTTCGTTATATTCTCCAAGTATTTCGTAGCCTCTTCTTTCCAAGGTATCCTTTGCCTTTTTGCCTATTGCATAAATCAAAGCCTCTTCTTTTGAAAAAGAAGTTTCCACAAGCCTTGCGATATTGTTATTATATCCTCCTGCAAGTCCTCTGTTGGAACTTATAACTATAATTGCCTTCTTTCCTTCTTTCCCGTTGGAAGCCTTTACGAATCTGTGACTCATATTTTTACTTCTTGACAATATAGAAAACATAGTATCATACATAAGGCTAAAGTAAGGCTTTGCCTCTTCAGCCTTTGTACGGGTTTTTTGCAGCTTGACGGTAGACACCAATTGCATAGCTTTGGTTATCTGCCTTGTACTTTGAATACTGCCACGCCTTCTTTTTATTTCCTTCATAGAAGCCATATTCTATACCCCCTTCTATGATTTCTTACATTCTTCTATAACTTGCACAAGTTTTTCTTCCAACTCTTTATCTATATCCTTACTTTCTCTTATTTTGTTAATAAGCTCAGGATACTTGGTATCTATATAGTCATATAGTTTTACTTCAAAGTCCGCAATTTCAGCTACAGGTATGTCAAGAAGCAGTCCCTTGGTCACCGCAAATATGATAACAACCTCATATTCAACCTCTAAAGGTTTGAAATTCGACTGCTTTAATACTTCTCTGATTCTTTCACCTTGTGCAAGCTGCTGAGCTGTAAGTTTATCAAGCTCCGATCCGAACTGTGCAAATGAAGCAAGCTCTCTGTACTGTGCCAATGCAACTCTTATAGGTCCGGCAATCTTTTTCATAGCCTTGATCTGAGCCGAACCGCCTACTCTTGATACGGAAAGTCCCGCATTTATAGCAGGTCTGAAACCGGAGTTGAACATTTCGGTTTCAAGATATATCTGACCGTCTGTTATGGATATAACATTGGTAGGTATATATGCCGATACGTCTCCTGCCTGTGTCTCTATAATCGGAAGTGCGGTAAGTGAACCTCCTCCCAGTTCATCTGAAAGCTTTGAAGCCCTCTCAAGCAGCCTTGAATGTAAATAGAATACATCTCCGGGATACGCCTCTCTACCCGGTGCTCTTTTAAGAAGCAATGACAGTGTACGATAAGCAGCCGCATGTTTTGTAAGGTCATCATATACCACCAAAACATCCTCACCCTTTTCCATCCACTCCTCTCCCATGGCACAGCCTGAATAAGGTGCCAAATATTGGAGCGGTGCGAGGTCTGAGGCAGTTGACACTACTACGGTAGTGTAATCCATAGCCGAATAGTCGTTAAGTGTTTTTACTATGGATGCAACTGTAGAAGCTTTCTGACCTATTGCCACATATATACACTTTACACCCTTGCCTTTTTGATTAATTATTGTATCTATAGCTATAGAGGTCTTACCTGTCTGTCTGTCTCCTATTATAAGCTCTCTTTGTCCTCTTCCTATAGGAATCATGGAGTCTATAGCCTTAATTCCTGTCTGCAACGGAGTATTAACCGACTTTCTGTCTATAACTCCGTGTGCAACTCTTTCAACTCTTCTATAAGTACTTGTTTCTATCGGACCTTTTCCGTCCAAAGGCTCTCCAAGTGCACTTACTACTCTTCCCATTAAAGCGTCGCCTACCGGCACCTCAACAACTCTTCCGGTAGTCTTTACACTGTCTCCCTCACTGATAGCCTTTTTATCGGATAATATAACCGCACCTACATTGTCCTCTTCCAGATTCAGTACCATTCCATATACATCATTACCAAAATCTAAAAGCTCACCCTGCATTGCGTTTTCCAAGCCGTGTATTCTGGCTATACCGTCCGCAACCTGTATTACAGTACCTATATCTGATACTTCCAATATTTTTGAATATTTCTCTATTTGTTCCTTTATAACGGAACTTATTTCTTCGGGTCTTAAATTCATTTAAGTCCTACCTACCTTTACCTTTACTAAACAATGCTTTATAAGCATATGTAGATACTCTTTAAGAAATTTGAAGCCTTGATAGATCTCTCTTAATATTGTATAGCTTAGTCTTTATACTGGAGTCTATGATTCTGTCTTTTATTCTTATAGTACAACCTCCAATAAGACTTTCATCTACGGAATATACAAACTCAAAACTTTTATAATCGGTAGTAGCCAAAAGCTTTTCTTCTATGCTTGACTTTTCACTATCTCCAAGTTCATATGCAGAAGTAATATATGCCCTGCCTATTTTTTTATATTCTTTTATCTTATCCACAAGATGATCAAGTATACTTATAAGATCTTTTTGCCTGTTCTTTTCTATAAGCTCCATCAAAAAGCCGTAGCTTTGTGAAGACAGCCTGTCCAAAAAGATGTCTTTGACAAGTTCTTTCTTATTTTCCGTAGACAGTTTCGGAGACTCTAAAATATCCCTTAAGCTGTTATTATTCAGAAATATATCTTTAACAGCATAAGTTTCATCGTATATAACATCCAACATGCCGTTATCAAGCCCCAGTTCAAAAAGTGCATCAGCATATACTTTAGCCACTAATTTTGCCATGTACTTTCACCTATACCTTTTAGAGCCTCATCTATAAGTGCCTTTTGCATATTCATGTCCATAGATGAAGAAAGTGCCTTACTTGCCATAACAGAGGCTATATCAACTATTTCTCTTTTCAGCTCATCAAGTGCCTTTCTCTTCTCCAGTTCTATCTCTTTATCAGCTCTTTGTGTGATAATTTTTGCTTCCTGTTCAGCCTTTGCAATTATATCGGCTTCCTTTAACTTGGCTTTTTTTCTGGCATCCTCTAAAATCCTGTCCCTTTCCAAGCTTATATCTTTTAACTTGGACTCATACAATGCTTTTAATTCATTAGCATCCTTTGACTTTGTACTTGCATCCTCCAGTTCTGAAAGGACTCTCTCTCTCCTTTTTTTAAGAACATCTCTTACCGGATTAAAGAGCAAATATGAAAGACCAAAGAACAGGATAAATATAGATATACCCATGATAGCCGCATCATGCAAAAGTTGTACATCAAATCCTATTAATCTTTCCAATCTCTTAGTTTCCTTTCCAAGATTAACTGTTAAAAGGTTTTACAAACATTAAAATCATAGCCACTACCAGACCGTAAAGACCTGTTGTCTCGGCAACAGCCTGACCTAAAAGCATGGTTGAAGTTATATCTGATCTTGCTCCCGGATTTCTACCTACTGCTGAAGCTCCGTGTCCTGCCGCAATTCCCTGTCCTACTCCCGGTCCTATACCTGCTATCATAGCTAAGCCTGCACCGATAGCGGAGCAACCATATATAAAATCCTGACCTGATATATTCATAAAAAAACCTCCTTGAAATAAAATTATATGCAATACGCTGTATAACTGTATTACACAGCGGGCAAATTACTTAGCCCTAATAATAACTTTTGGTTTTAAGACATCTTATCGTCTATATAAACCATTGTAAGCATACAGAATACATAGGTTTGTATGCAGCCTGAAAATACATCAGTATACACATGCAAGAATGCAGGTACACCTATCTTAGCCCACAGGGGCATCATGCTATACCAAAGTCCCATCATGATCACACCCGATAAAACATTTGCAAAAAGACGGAGTGATATGGAAAGAGGGTTGGCAAGCTCTCCTATGATATTAAGCGGAGCAAGTAAGGGGGTCGGCTCAAATAAAACTGTAATATGTTTAAGCCTCCTGTTCTTGAATCCCTGATAATGCACTATGAAAAAGGTTACCATACCGAGTAAAAAGGTTACGGCATAGTCTCCGGTAGGGTTTCTCAGTCCTAAAAGTCCGCTCAAGTTCGAAATCAATATAAAAAGAAATATTGTTCCTATGTAATTAATGAACCTGTAGGAATTCTCTCCCAAGATGCCTCCTGCCATAGTTTCCAAGAGTTCATACGCATACTCCAGAAAATTTTGAAAAGCTCCGATATTATCATCAGCCTTCATAAGTGCCCTTCTGGCAAATACTCCAAATATAAGTATAGCTACAACCACCACCATTAAAGATATTGTAGTTGTAGTTATCCATACTTCATGACCAAAGAGATTATATTTATATATTCCCTTTATCATAAAACTTAGAGATTTTGTTGCCGAAAGCAATATCATCTAAAATCCTCCTCTCTTGATTTTATTATAATCGGCAATTAAGTTTTTATATTGCAATATTAATTAACTGACATGATAATGTACCGACTTGGTGATATCGGAGCTGATTACTGTTTTGTATATATTGTGAAACGGTAAAATATTTACAGTATTTAGTTCGAATATCAACAAATAAGTACACCGCAATATAAAAAGCGCCAAATTAATAACCTTATTGTTACAGCATGTTATCCTGTGTGGATTTTCCTGTCTTATTTTTATAAATTTTATTTGCATAAGGCTGCAAATATGCACCTGCTTTAATACCGAATAAAGTAAGTACTATTGCCATAGTATTAATAAACTTAAGATTAAGGGCAATAATTATAACCGCTATGAGCACCGTCTTTCTTATTCCGGCATGCAACATGGTCTTTTTTCGTGCGTAGTCCGGATCTTTTAAATCTATTACGTTTTCTATCGTTACAGCCATATCAAGCAGTATATATATGGCTAAAATTATTCCTGTTATATAGCCTAAAAACAGCGAAACCGGGGAATACCGCATTATTTTTGATATAATCAGTAAAACTATTGCAAGTATACCTTCATATATTACAAAGCCGAAAGCCATTTCAAACAAAGTTTTTTTAAGCGAATCACTTATCAAGTTATCAGTCCTCCTTGAAAATCCTGCTTTTTTTCTTCGGATTGTTTGCTGTTTGTTTTACTACTTTTTTAGACCTTTCTTCTAAAATCTTCTTATCCTCTTCTTTTACCTTATTTAAAAAATAACATACACTTTTATAAGCACTTAATATTCCGCTCAATATTCCAAGTATTATAGCCGGAAAAAATATATCAAAACCATAAGTTCGTTTTATCCAATAAGCTATATATATACAAAGTGTTACAGGAGCTATTACAGAAAAGCCTAAACCTGTTACCAACAAAAAACTCCTATATACGGATTTTTTATAAAACATCAATCTCTCCCGTCATATTCTGACAATCTAAAATCTACTCTTACAAATTCACATCAACAAGATGATGGCACTTGGATATTATGCACAAAAAAACCTTACTATGCAAATTATAAATAGTAGACTTTTGAAACTTTATGAATAATTATTTATTACCCATTCATGCTTTCATAGTGAGAATAGTATAAACTATATATTAACTGATGTCCAGTTTTTAGAGTTAAAAGATTATAATAAATTTATATGATTGTTTATATTGCCGACAAATCACTGTTCTTTAAAAGCAAATAGAGAAGCACTGTTTTAATAAGTGCTTCTCTATTTATTAATTTGCTGCAAATACTTCTACTTTTTTGTTACCATGTGCCATAGCCGCATCATGATTGTCATAGTATATATCTATTTTATTTCCGTTTACTCCGGAGCCGGTATCCTCTACCTTGTACTCCTGTCCGTTTATTATAACCCTTGTTCCTATAGGAAGTACTGAAGGGTCTGCGGCTATTGTATGATTGGCTTTCGGCATAACCCCGCTGCTTGTGGCTCTTCCTGCATAAGCACCTGCACAAATACTGCAGTTACAATATCCGGTTGTAGTAAATGTACCAAGACTCTTACCCTTATTGGAACTAAGTTTTGTAGAAACCGCCTTTTTGCTTGAACCTGAGCTTGAAGAGGAACTTTTGGAGCTTCCCGAACTGCTTGAGCCGCTTGAGCTATTTGAACCTCTCGGCTTTCTATATACATCCGCTTTCTTCATTCCATAATCATAGGCTGAAGACTTGGAGTCAAAATAAATCATAATGTCATTCTCTGAATTTTCGGAAAGCACAGACTCAACCGTATATACCTTATCACCTATCTTGATATTCTCACCTATGTCAAACATCTTCAACTTAGCTGCAACAGTTTTACCGGAGGTAGGATCACCTCCCTTGTATGTTTTATAACTGTCACAGTAGGCTGCTATAGCTAACTTACCTACATAACTGCTATACTCGGAATCGGCATATACCGTATTAACATTGACAACCATATTGCTTATAGCAAATAATACAAGTAATGCCCACACCCTCAGTCTTTTAAATAAATTCCCGATATAAGCATACTCTTTATTACCGGCAGTATTCATAAGATATCACTTCCTTTCCTTGATATTGTAAAGCACTTATAAAATAAGGCTGCTGTCTTTATAAAAGCTCTAAAATATATTTAATAAATAACTGACAGCATACCAAACTTTACATATTAAAATTGATTACTTGTTACTTATCCTGTATTTTTCTTTACGTTCTTATTAGACTATATATTACACCAAAACAGGATATAAAGCAAGGATTGTTAAAAAAACGTTACAAATTTGTTTAATCTGTATTACTTTCTTCTATTTTATCAAACCCTTATTTACCAGATACTCATGTGCAACCTCACTTGCACTCCTTTTATCTACCTTTACCTGATAGTTCATGCGACTCATTTCTTCAGCACTTATCTGCCCTGCTAATTTATTGAGTATTTCGTGAACTACCCATAGTCTAAAGCCTATGGG